>JALZMG010000254.1 GCA_030858325.1 Actinomycetota bacterium
GAGTCGAACACGGCGACGGCGCCGTCGAGCACGCGCAACGACCGCTCGACTTCGATGGTGAAGTCGACGTGGCCTGGCGTGTCGATGATGTTGATGCGGTGATCGTTCCAGTACGCCGTCGTAGCCGCCGACGTGATCGTGATGCCGCGCTCCTGCTCCTGGGCCATGTGGTCCATGACCGCGGCACCCTCGTGGACTTCACCGATCTTGTACGTCTTGCCGGTGTAGAACAGGATGCGCTCGGTGGTGGTGGTCTTGCCCGCGTCGATGTGGGCCATGATCCCAATATTGCGGTACCGCTCGAGGGGGAACTCTCGCTTCGACATCTCTTCACCTTTGACATTTCTGGCACGAACTGTGAGCCAACGACCTGCTGTTTTCGACTCGAATCGGCAGCGCCGGGGGGACGCCACGCTCGGGTTGCGCGCACACAAAGGACCCGGGCGCTGGACAGCTGGCCAACCACCCGGGCGACGTGAGAGCGGTAGACAAGGCTAGCGGCACGAAACCCGCACCGCACCTGGGTGCGAGCCGGTTCAGACCGGCGTTGCCTGCCACGTCAGCAGTTCGCCCTGTCCGGCGGTCATGACGGTGCCTGGCATCACCCGCAACCGGTGCGGGGTGAGTCGCAGGACACCAAACGCGGGGGCTTGAGGGTCAGTCCAGCCGGGAATGATGGCAGGGTCGTATCCGACCGGCGTCGGTCCATTGAGGAATCGGTCCCACCCGGCCTGCCGGAGTTCTGGCGTGTCGTCCCAGGCGACGTCGCAGTCGACCGTGCACGTGTCCTGGTTTGGCGACCAGTAGGTCAACGACAGTGCGGGCACGACGTCGAGGTCAGACGCCTTGGGAGACTGCGGTGACGTGGCGATCCAGCCCGTGAGGGTCTCGTCCGACCACTCCCAGATCGGGTGCAGGACTCGTGTACGAGGTTGACCGATTGCGTCGCTCGTGGCACCGACCGCCCACACGATGCGATGGGCCATCGCAACGAATGCCGGAGCGACAATTGGAAGCGTTTGCATGCTCCGAGCGTAGGGACGCCCGCAAGAATACGCGGGCGGAACGGTCACTGGTCGTGCGACACCCACTCGGACTCGTTGGGCACGAAGTGCGGATCGTCGCCGGACTCCCAGACGAGGTTCGGATGCGGTGCGATGAAGGCTGCGGCTGGCGCGGAACCGTCGGAGCTCCGGCTCGTGTCGTTGTCGATTCCGAGATTTCCGAGGACGTTGCGGACGTCCCGCAGCCGGTCCCGCTGTTCCGACGACAGTTCGCCGTCGGCTCCGAGCGCCTCGAGCCGGACGAGGTCGTTGATCAGTTGGGTATGCCTGGCGATTTCGCGGGCGCGAGCCGGCAGACCGTCGACGTGTCCAGCAAACCTGGGTAGGTGGTCAGCTACGCCAGGTGTTGGGCGTCGGTCAGCCCGTTCCACCAGTGCTGCACCTGGGCCGGCCCGCGAAGATTGTGGAGCGCGAGTTCGGCTCGGAGGTCGTCCGCACTGTCCGTGCGGATCGAAAGCGCCTCCGCCGCTTTCGTCCTCGTGATCGCGAGCGTCGCCCCGTCCAGCTCTAGCAAGCTGGCGCACCGCGAGCCCACGCCACCCTGATCTCATCAATGTCGTCGGTGAGGCCGACCTCACGTCGCGCCAGCCGGAAAGGTTTCGCCCGTCATCTGGCTTCGCCTGCACGACGCCGAGCAAGTTCGTGCTAGCACGCGTCTGGCACGCTCTATGGATGGGACTCGTCCCGCTCGCACAATCTGGGGCTGTTCGACTCCGATCCGGCGCACGATCCGGAGTGACCAGGAAGTGACCGACTGAATGACCATGCAGACCGATCCAACCCAGACGTCGCCGCCGGACGGCAAGGGCGAGGTGGCGGCCGGCCCGGCCGCCCAGTGCGGCGGCGGCCGACGACCCATCACCGACGCCGACATGGAGCGGGCGTACGCCATCTTTACGAAACTGGCCGGGGCGTACGACAGCAAAGTGGTGGGGCAGGCCCGGCTTCGTACCAGCCTGCTCGTGACCATGCTGGCCGAAGGCCACATCCTGCTCGAAAGCGTGCCCGGGCTCGCCAAGACCACGGCCGCAGCGACGCTGGCCGGTGCGGTGAACGCCTCGTTCGCCCGCATCCAATGCACACCCGATCTGCTGCCCAGTGACATCATCGGCACCCAGGTGTACGACCCGAACACGGCGACATTCAGCACCCGCCTCGGTCCGGTGCACGCCAACTTCGTGCTGCTCGACGAAATCAACCGATCGAGTGCCAAGACGCAGAGCGCGATGCTGGAGGCGATGCAGGAACGTCAGACTTCCATCGGCGGACAGATGTATCCGCTCCCCGAGCTCTTCATGGTGCTGGCGACGCAGAACCCGATCGAAGAGGAAGGTACGTACATCCTTCCTGAGGCGCAGATGGACCGTTTCCTGCTCAAGGAGACGATCGACTACCCCACGCCTGACGAGGAGTTCGAGGTCCTCAACCGCATCGATTCCGGTGTGCTCGGCGCCCACGCCGTCGAGCAGCCCAGTGTGGTCGACCTCGCCGACGTCGTCTACCTGATCGAGCTCGCATCACGGGTATACGTCGACGACGCCGTGAAGCGCTACGCGGTCGCGATCACCCAGGCCACCCGTCACACGGCCACCATCATCGACCCGACGCTCGCGTCTTACGTCGAGTTCGGCGCCAGCCCGCGCGGTGCCATCGCCCTGCAGCAGGTTGGCCGCGCCTACGCGCTGCTCAACGGACGCACCTACGTCGTGCCGGACGACATCCGCGCCCTACGCCACGCCGTGTTGCGTCATCGCCTGCACCTCGGATTCCAGGCCATCGCCGACGACGTCCAGGTCGAATCGATCATCGATGCCATCTTCGCCGC
>JALZMG010000258.1 GCA_030858325.1 Actinomycetota bacterium
ACCAAAGACGGCTCCCTGGCCGGACCCCGAGTGCTCGAGCACGTCGTCGACACGGTGCTGTCGTTCGAGGGTGAACGCCACCACGCGCTCCGCCTGTTGCGCGCCGTCAAGCACCGTTTCGGCTCGACCGATGAACTGGGCCTCTTCGAGATGACCGGCACCGGGCTGGCCGGCGTGCCCGACCCGTCCAAGCTGTTCCTCGCCGACCGCCAGGCAGCCGTCGCCGGTTCGGTCGTCGTGCCGGCCATGGAGGGTCGACGGCCATTGCTCGTCGAGGTGCAGTCGTTGACCGTGCCGATCCCCGCCGGCGTGCCCGGACGGCGCACCGCCCAGGGCATCGACGGCGGGCGACTGGCCATGCTCCTCGCCGTCCTGCACCGGCGCGCCGGCCTGCGGGTTGGCGAGCAGGACGTGTACGCGTCTGCCGTCGGCGGTGTCAAGCTGGCCGACCCGGGGACGGACCTCGCGGTCGCGCTCGCCGTCGCCAGCGCCTCGATCGACGTCCCCGTCGCTGGCGACGTGGTCGTCATCGGCGAGGTCGGCTTGGGCGGCGAGATCCGTCAGGTCGCCCATGCCGGCCGGCGACTTGGCGAGGCCGTGCGCATCGGCTTCCGGCGCGCCGTCGTCCCCGCGTCGACCCCGGATGTCGACGGCATCCGTCTGCTGCGCGTGCACACCATCGTCGAGGCGCTGCGCGCCGCCGGCCTCGGCGGATGACGGCCGAGGCGTCGACCCTCCGCCCAGGGTCTGTGCGAGCACATACGACGACCGGAGTCGTGTTCTGTCGCGCAGACCCGGGCACGTGGGGGGTCCTCTAGAATCAGTGGATGGCCAACCGGTATCGGGGCGTGAACGACGAGTTGCGCACCGCTCTCGGGATCGTCTCGCCGGGGACGCCGCTGCGCGACGGGATCGACCGGGTCGTGCGGGCCAAGGCCGGCGCCCTCCTCGTCATCGACGACAGCCCGGCCGTGCTGGCGATCTGCTCCGGTGGGTTCCTCGTCGACGCGCCGTACAGCCCGCAGCGCCTGTCCGAGCTGGCCAAGATGGACGGGGCGATCATCATCTCTGGCGACGGCAGCCGGATCGCGCGGGCCAACGTGCACCTCGTGCCGGACCCGACCGTGCCGACGACGGAGACGGGTACCCGCCACCGCACCGCCGAGCGCGTCGCCAGGTCGCTGAAGGTGCCGGTCGTGTCGGCGAGCGAGGAGATGGGCGTCATCAACGTGTACGCCGGTGGCTCCAAGCACCAGGTGCAAGACGTCAGCCGCCTCCTCGACCGCGCCAACCAGGCGTTGCAGACACTGGAGCGCTACAAGATGCGCCTCGACGACGCCATCGCCAACCTCACCGGCGTCGAGCTGGAAGACGTCGTCACGCTGCGCGATGTCGTCGCCGTCGTTCAACGCGGCGAGATGGTCCACCGCATCGCCGATGAGATCGAGACGATGATCATCGAGCTCGGCGTGGACGCCCGCCTGCTGCGCCTGCAACTCGACGAGATCTACGGCGATGTCGACGACGAGCTGGACCTCGTCGTCGCCGACTACCTGCCCCCTGGCCGCACCGCCGCCGAGACGCTGGCCGAGATGTCGCGACTCGACGACGACCAGGTGCTCGACTACCGCATCGCGGCGAGGACACTGCACCGCGAGGGCGACACCAGGGACCTGGAGCAGGAGGTGGCGCCGAAGGGGCTCCGCCTCCTGCATCGCGTGCACCGGTTGCCGGCCGATCGGGCGGCGGCGATCGCCGATTTCTTCGGTGGCCTGGCCAAGCTGCAGCGGGCGACCGTCGCCGACCTGATGAGCGTCGACGACATCGACCAGGCCACGGCGGTGGCGATCAAGGACACGCTGGAGCGCGTCACCGAGTCGACGATCCTCGACCAGTACAGCTAGACAGCATCGATGGCACGCACGCGGGTGGTGATCGTCGGCGGTGATGCGGCGGGCATGACGGCGGCGACACGCGCCCGCGGCACCGATCCGTCGGCCGACGTCGTGGTGCTCGAGATGGGCCGGTTCACGAGCTACTCGGCGTGCGGCATCCCGTACCTCATCGGCGGCACCGTCGACGGTGGCGTCGAGACGCTCGTCGCCCGGACGCCGGAGGAACATCGCCGCCGCGGCATCGACGTGCGCATGACGAGCGAGGCGGTCGAGGTCGACACGGCCGCTGGCGAGGTCGCCGTGCTCGACCACCACACCGGAGCGACCGAGCGGCTGGCCTACGACCATCTGCTGCTGGCGACCGGTGGCGAACCGATCCGCCCGCCGCTGCCCGGTATCGACCTGCCGTTCGTCCGTGGCGTGCAGACACTCGGTGACGCCGAGGCGCTGCTGGCGCTGGCCGACGACGGATGCCGGCGCATCGTCGTCGTCGGCGGGGGCTACATCGGTCTGGAGATGGCCGAGGCGTACATCGAGCGCGGGTGCACGGCGACGATCGTCGAGCGGCTGGCGCAGCCGCTGTCGCTGCTCGACGAGGACCTGGCCAGTCGCGTCACCGAGGCACTGCGCGAGCGTGGAATCGACGTCCTCACGGAGACCGATGTGCAGAGCTTCGAACCGGGAATGGTGCACACGTCCGGCGGCGACATCCAGGCCGACCTCGTGGTGCTCGGCATCGGTGTCCGCCCGCGCTCCCACCTGGCCGCGGAGGCGGGGATCGAACTCGGCGTCGGCGGCGCCGTCCACGTCGACGACCGCCAGGCGACGACGACCGAGCGCGTGTGGTCGGCGGGGGACTGCGCCGAGTCGACCCACCGGATCACGGGACAGCAGGTGCACATCGCGCTCGGGACGTACGCCAACAAGGCGGGGAGAGTGGCCGGGATCAACATGGCCGGCGGCGACGTGCGCACCGCTCCTGTCGTCGGCACCGCCATCACGAAGCTGTGCTCGCTGGAGATCGGGCTCACGGGGCTGCGCCGCTCCCAGGCCGCCGACGCCGGGTTCGACGCCATCGACGTCACCATCGACACATCGACCAGCGCTGGCTACATGCCCGATGCCAGAGAGATGTCGGTGCGCATGTGCGCCGAGCGCGGCTCGGGGCGCCTGCTCGGCGCGCAGATCGTCGGCGGCCCCGGCGCGGCCAAGCGTGTCGACACCGTCGCCACCGCGCTCGCCGCCGGGATGACGGTCAGCAACGTCGCCGATCTCGACCTGGCCTATGCCCCGCCGTTCTCGTCCGTGTGGGACCCGGTGGCCGTCGCCGCACGGGAGGCGATGAAAGAGGTGTGACCGCGTCGCTCCGGGGGAACGCGGCAGTGCATGACTGACGGCGAGTACGAGCGAGACACCGACTACATCACCGATCGCATCACGGCCGATGGTCGCGACGGCTGGCCCGTCGAGCCCGGCCGGTACCGCCTCGTCGTCGCCCGGGCCTGCCCATGGGCGAACCGGGCGATCATCGTGCGCCGCCTGCTCGGGCTGGAACCGGCGTTGTCGATGGGCTTCTGCGGCCCGGTCCACGACGAGCGCAGCTGGACCTTCGATCTCGACCCGGGTGGGCGGGACCCCGTGCTCGGCTACGAGCGCCTACAGGAGGCGTTCCTCGCCCGCTTCCCCGATTACGACCGCGGCATCACGGTGCCGGCCATCGTCGAGATCGCGAGCGGGCAGGTCGTGACGAACGACTTCTCCCAGATCACGCTCGATCTGTCGACGCAGTGGGCGGCACACCACCGCGACGGCGCCCCCGAGTTGTACCCGGCGGCGAAGCGCGACGAGATCGACGACGTCGCCGCGCGTGTCTTCGAAGACGTCAACAACGGCGTCTACCGCTGCGGGTTCGCCAGCTCGCAGCGGGCCTACGAGCGCGCCCATGACCGTCTCTTCGCCCGGCTCGACTGGCTGAGCGAGCGCTTGGGTGACCAGCGCTATCTCGTCGGCGACACCATCACCGAGGCCGACGTGCGGCTGTTCACGACGCTGGCCCGCTTCGACGCCGTGTATCACGGACACTTCAAGTGCAACCGTCACAAGCTGGCCGAGCTGCCGGCGTTGTGGGCGTACGCCCGCGACCTGTTCCAGACGCCGGGCTTCGGTGACACGATCGACTTCGTGCAGATCAAGCAGCACTACTACTCCGTGCACACCGACATCAACCCGACGCGTGTCGTGCCCGCCGGCCCGGATCTCGGTGGATGGCTGACGGCGCACGGCCGTGAGGCGCTCGGCGGTCGGCCGTTCGGCGACGGCAACCCGCCCGGCCCGCCTGCGCCCGACGAAACCGTCGCCGCCGCCCACGCCGCGGCAGCCTGAGCAGGTGACCACCGAGTCGACGGCAACCCGCCACCGACGGTGGCGCCATGAGGTGGAGGCTCGGTGGCGCGACGCTGACGTGCGCGCTGGCTCTCGCCGCCTGCGGGAACGCCGACGTGCCGGGCGACGTGATGGACGCGTTCGACACCGGCGACGAGGCCACCGCGTACCACCTCGCTCTTGACTTGACGGCCATCGAGCAGGACATCGAGATCGAGTCGCGCCAGGTCGCGCAACTGAGGATTCTCACGAGGTTTCGGCGGCAATTGTGGCGGTGATCGTCACCAGGAACCGAGACGACCGGTGTCGCCGCCACGCCTCGTTCAGGAGGCCAACAGCTGGCGCCGCAGCAGCACGAGTTTCTGCGCCGGCTCGCCGGCACCCCACGGGTCGGCGTCGAGCACGCGCTCGTAGCACTCCCACTCCAGGCGCACCCCTGACAGATCGCCCGAGCAGGCGTGCGCGCGCATCCGCAGCGCGATCAGCTCCTCGTGGGCCGGCAGCACCCGCAGGCCCTGCCCGGTTGCCCAGAACACGCCGTCGACGTCGCCGAGCGACAGGTAGTGCCCGGCCAGCTCCGTCGCCGCACCGGTGGCCAGCAGGACGAGGTTGGAGGCGATGCCCTCGGGATCCGGCCACAGATAGCCTGTGCCGGAGAACGGCAGGTCCCTGATCAGGGCGACGGCCGGACGCAGCGTCTCGACCGCCAGTGGCGGCGGCTGGCGCCGGGCGTGATCGAGCCTGCTCCGCACGAGATCGGCATCGGTGACGACGAGCGGGTGCAGCGGCAACCGCTCCGTGTTCGTGCGGCCCAGCCACTCTTCGCCGTCGGGCGGCGCGACATGGCGGGCCATCGCCCGGCGGGCCTGCGAGACGACGTTGGCGAACGTGGAGTCGCGCACGTCGAGGTCCCACAGCGCCGTGCGGGCACCGGCACGCGTCGGCCGCTCACGGTGCAGCGCCACCCACGCCACGAGCTCCAGCGACTTCGACTTCTCGAAGCGCACCGGCTCAGCGGATCGATCGACGACCTCCACCGGGCCGAGCAAGCGCACGAGCACGTGCCACGGCGGCTCGCCGCCCGACGCGTCCTCACGGCGATCGGCGAGCGCCGAGGCCGACGACAGCGCAACCACCTTGGCCAGCGACTCGCCCTCGACAGTCTTGGCCGGCCGAGACGCGGCGCCGTCCCCCCGTTCTGCCGGCCCGTCCCCGTTCTCGTCGACCCGCTCGACGCCGACGTGGTCGACGCCGGATGCGTCGTCGCTGTCGCCGTGCGGGACACCCGACGGGGTCGCGTCAGCGTGCGCCGTCGCCATGTCCGGCACCGCTATCGCCGCATCGCTGGGTTCATCATGTAGCGGTTCGTCGGCCGTCCGGAGCAACTCGTCGACCCGCCGCAGATCGCCGATGCTCAGCTCGACGGGTGTGATGCGCATCCCGATCGGCTCCAGCTCCCAGGCGTCCGCCGTCGCCCGCAGCGTCCACGGCGCCCCCTCCACGTCCCCGGCCAGGACGACCGCCAGCCCGCCCCGCCGCCGCGCCGCACCACGAACCAGGTCAGACGGCACGAGTTGGGCGACCGACGACGCGCCGAGGACGATCGCCGGTTCCCACGCCTCGCCGCTCGTGTGGCGGGCACGCAGGTCGAACGTCGACGCGCGGGCTGTCGCCGTGCTGCCGAGCAGCGTCGTCGCCAGATCGATCGCCTCGTCCAGGTCGTCGACGTGATGGCTCGAGCGGTGAACGAGGAACGAAGCCGCGTCGAGGCCGACGCCGATGAGGTTGGCGACCTCGGAGAACACCGACGTGCCGAGCGTGGCGGCGATCGCCCGGACCACGGCATCGGCCCGCGCCGGCTCGGCGGCCACGCCCAGCAACCCGAGCGCTTCGAGATCGACGAACACGTCGCGAGCATCGTCGTCGACTCCGAGTTGGACGAGGCCGACGCACGGCGCGCCGACAGAGCGGGCGGCCTCGGCCAAGCGCTCGATCGGGACGGCGCCAGGTAGCACCCACCGGCCGCGCTGTTCAGACCACGGCTCCGGAAGCGTCGCCGCGCACGTCAGCGTCAGCTCGATCGTCCCGTCAGCCGCCACACAGGCGACGGCGATCTGGCTGCGCGTGTCGAGCAGCCCGGCGGCGGCGGCACGAATGGCGACGTCGACACGCAGCACGCGTTCGTGGGGGCCGACGGTTCGCAGCGCCCGCTCGGTGGCGATCTGTTCGGGTGCCGGTTCCGGCACCCGCGCCCCGGGCAACGACGCCCGGAGACGCATCCGCCGGCGGGCGACGAGCAAGGCCAGCACGCCCGACGACAGCAACGCCGCTTCACCCAACCCGATCGGCGACGGTGAGCCGTCTTCCTGCTCCACACCGACGCCGCCAACGGTCGGCTCGCTGGTGCCCGCGCCGTCGGTCGACGTGGTGGCCGCCGCGGCGGGCGCAGCCGGCGTGGTGCCGACACCGCCGAGGGCCGTACCGCTGACGGCCTGCGCGACCGTCACGTCGACCCCGCTCGGCGCGGAGACGGCGTCATCCACCGGTGCCACCGTCGGACGTTTGGGCGCGACCGGCACGACCGTCACGTCGGACACGGGCGGAACTGACTCGGCGGAGGGTGCCGAGGGCGTGTCGATGGACGGGAGGTCGAGGTCCTGGCCGACCGCCAGCAGGTCGGGGTCGACGGCCACCGCGGCATTGGCGGCGACGACATCGTCGAGATAGACGACGACATGAGAGTCGTCGTGCGCCGCGCCGGCCCGCTCCAAGCGGTCGTGAGCGAGATCCCACAGCGTGTCGCCCTGTTCGACCGTGACCCGCTCCGTCGCCGCGTACACAGTCGGGCTCGTCACGTCGGTCTCGATCGGCCCGACCGCTGGCCCTGCCGGCAGCTCCAGCGTCCACCCGGCGAGGACGACACCCGGTGTCGCCAGGTGGCCGCCCCCAGGCTGAGGGCGATCCCGGTTGAGCTCGAAGATCTCGCGCCAGCGTGCGCCGTCGCCCAGGTGGGTTCGGGCGAGACCGATCAACGTGTCGCCCGGCTCGACGACGATCGCGCCGGCCATCGGTGGTGGCTGCCCGGTGGCGACGTCGTGGGCGTTCGACAGGTGGGCTGATGCCGACGTCGGCGGTGCGTCCGCAACGACGAACGCGCTGTGCCCGACGACGGCGCGCAGCGGCATGTCGGCGATCGCCGGAGACGCCCGCAATGCCAACGGCAGCAACACCAGCACCGCCGCGACCAGGCGCTGCGCGAGCAGGCCGACGCCGACTCGCGAGTCGGGAGGGACGGCCACGTCCACCGGGGCGTCCGGCGCACGACGCTCGTCGGCCGCGACCATGCGCACCTGCACTCGCACCTCGCCGATCACGGCGACGGCGAAGCGCGCCCACACCAGCCACGCAACGACGGCGAGCAGGCCAGTGACGAGCAGCAACTGGTCACCCAGCTCGACGCGCTCCCATCCTGGCCACGGGTTGCCGACGGTGCGCCAGAGCGCGAACGGCACGCCGGCGACGACCCCAACGAGTACCAGGAGCGCCCCGACGCCGACGGCCGTGCGACGGGCGGTCGTCGCCGCGCCCTCTCGGTCCATGGTTCGCCCGGTCACGGGGACCCGCCGGTGACGCCGTCGACGGGCGACGCCGTCGACGACTGCGTGACCGTCTTGCCCCCGGGAAGGATCACGTAGTCGACCCGTGCCGTGACCTTCACCGTCACCGCCTCGCCGGCGACGGACACGGATCCGCTGGCCCCGTGGCCGGAGAGCGATCTCTGGGCGCGACCGACGGCGAGGCCGGCGTCGAGCTGGCGGGCGAAGACCTCCGACGGTCCCAGCTGCACCGCCGCCCGTGCCGCCGCGGCGGCTGCGCCATGGGCCTCCCGGCGCGTCTCGATCTGCCGGCCCCCGTCCAGGACGAGCCCGGCGCTGACGACCAGCGCCGGCATCATCAGCACCATCAGCAACGAAACGTTGCCCGAATCGTTGCGCCGCCGCACCGTCATCACCCGCCCCCTCTCGTCCGGTCGATCACCTCGGTCGCGGTGGCGGAGAGCGTCCGCGACCCCGGCAGCAGGCCGTAGCGGGTGAGGTCGGCCAACGTGGCCACGCAGCGCACCGTGACGGTGACCTGGCCGCCCGGCCGCATCGAGCCGGTGACACCGACGGAACGGCTGACACAGGACAAGCCCGAGCCGGCGAGGGACTCGGCGACGACTTCCTGCGCGCGAGCCGTGGCACCGCCCATCGACTGAGCGGCTGCCGCCGCTCGGGCACCGACTCGTGCCGCATGCTGCACGTCGGTGTCGGCCGTCGTCGCCCGCCCGAAGGCGACCACGAGCGCGAACAGCGCCAGCAGCACCGGGGTCAGGATGACCAGCTCCAGCGGACCGGCGTCGCCGGCGTCCGCGCCCCTCGACGGTCGACGCCTCCTCATGGCCGCCCCGGTTGAGCGATGAACTCCTCGATCGGCGCCGAACCGGACGCGGTCACGGCGAAGGATCCGAACGGGAAGATCCGCACGACGTCGGCGGTCACCGTCACGGTGATCTGCGTCGATGAACCGCCCGTGCGGACGCCGACGCCCGTCGTGAAGCCGTCGGCCGACGACATCAGATCGAGCGCGGTCGCGCCGGCGTCACCCGTACCCGCCGCCGCCGCAAGGGCGGCGTCCTGCGCCGCGGCCTGGGCGACGTGCTCGACGTGCATGACCATCGCGTACTGCAGCACGAGCCAGATCGCCAGCAGCGCGGCGGGCAACACGATGACCGTGGCGACGACGCCGTCGTCACCACGACATCGCCGCGCCACCGGTCCGCTCGCTGGCGCTCGCGGGACCGGGCGGCCTCGAAGACTCAGCCGTGACACCCCGGGGGCAGCGCCCCCAGACCCCAACACCGGTCCGCTCGCTGGCGCTCGCGGGACCGGGCGGCCTCGAAGACTCAGCCGCCGGGCACGCTGTTGGCGGCGGAGTTGAGCTTGGCGATGATGATCGCCGCCACCGCCGCGGCGGCGACGGCCAGGGCGGCGAGGAAGATGACGTTGCCCGTCAGCTCGCCTCGCTCGTCGCCACGTGCCGACTCGACGGCGTGGGCCAGCTGTTCGCGTGCCGCCACGAACGCGGCCAGCACGTGGAAGTGGATCGTCGACATGGTTCGTTGTCTCCTTCTGGTCACCGTCGTCGGACGACGGATTGGCGAAGCCCGCCCGGACCGGGTCGAGCTCGGGTCTGTGGATCATTCGAAGAACCTCGCCACTGCGGGGTAACCGATCAGGACGACGCCGGCGACGGCCATCAGCGCCGGAGCGACACCCATCGTCTCCGACGCCTTCTGCGCGTCGGCCTCGGCCTCTGTCAGCTGCCGAACACGCATCGCCCCCGCCTTGGCCAGCAACGTCTCGCGAATGCGCGATCCGGACTCGGCGGCGAGATCGACGGCGGCCGCCAACTCGCGCAGCGCAGGGATGTCCGACCGCTCGCCCAGTTCGTCGAGCGCCAACCACAGCTTCTGGCGACGCGTGACCGACGTACGCAGCGCATCATCCAGCTCGGCGAAGCGGCGGCCGGAGCCGGAGCGAGCAGCGACGCTCAGCGCGTCCTCGACGCCGGCACCACCGGCCAGCGAGATCCCGACGATGTCGACGTACACCGCCAGGGCCTCGGCCCAGCTCCTGCGCGCGGCACGCGCCTTGGAGCGCACCTCCACGTCGGGGTAGACCCATCCGCAGGCGGCGAAGCCGGCGGCTGCCACGGTGGCCGGCAACCGGGGG
>JALZMG010000259.1 GCA_030858325.1 Actinomycetota bacterium
AGTTGCGCTACCTGCTGGCCGACCTGGCGGTCGTGGGCGCGGCGGCCGTCGTCGTGGAGGACCGTTACTCGGCGGTGTTCAAGGCCGCGCACGTCCGCCCGTCGACGGTGGCCGACGGCCTTGGTGAGGCCGCGGCCCGGTTCCCGTCCGTGCCGATCGTGTTCGCCGAGACGCGCCCGCTCGCCCAGGAGTGGACGTTCCGTTTCCTCGGCGCGGCCGCCGTGCATCACCAGGAGGACCGCCTCGGCGGACTGCTCGAAGCGACGCTCCCCGCTGCCGGGGTCGTCCCCGTTGCCGCGCCGACGACCGCGGACGTGCGCCGCTGGGCGCGCGAGAACGGCCTGCCGGTGCCTGAGCGGGGTCGCCTGGCTCCTGACGTCTGGCGGGTGTACCGGCTGGCGATGGGCGACGAGGACGGCGGCGGTCGCCTCGACCTTCGGGACGGCACGCCCGGACGGGGAGTGACCAACCGTTGACGAGCGGCGAGGCCGAGCCGATCCGGGTACGGTTGACGCTGCAGGGGATCGTGCAGGGCGTCGGCTTCCGCCCCCACGTGCACGCGCTCGCCGCCGAGCACGGCGTTGCCGGCTTCGTCACGAACACCGCCGCCGGGGTCGTCGTCGAGGCCGAGGGCCGGCGCGCCGTGATCGACGCGTTCGCCGCTGCTGTCGTCGAGCGGGCCCCGCCGCTGGCCGTCGTCGAGTCGTGCTCGACCGAAGCGCTTCCCGTCACGGGCGACTCCACGTTCGAGATTCGCGCCAGCGTCGGCGGCGCGGCGGCCACACTCGTGTCGCCCGACGTGGCGACGTGCACCGACTGCCTGCGCGAGCTGGCCGACCCGGGCGACCGCCGCTTCCGGTACCCGTTCACGAACTGCACGAATTGCGGTCCCCGCTACACGATCGTGACGGCCATTCCCTATGACCGCCCGAACACGACGATGGCCGCGTTCGCCATGTGCGCGGCGTGCCGACGGGAGTACGAAGATCCCGGCGACCGCCGGTTCCACGCCCAGCCGCTGTGCTGCCCGGACTGCGGACCCCGCCTCGACGCCTCGATCGACGACATCGCCGTCGCGTTGCGGTCCGGTGAGATCGTCGCCGTCAAGGGCCTCGGCGGCTACCACCTGGCCGTGGTCGCCTCATCCGAAGCGGCCGTCGCCAGGCTGCGGGCGCGCAAGCACCGCGACGACAAGCCGTTCGCCGTGACGGCCGCCGACGTCGAGGCTGTCTCCGCCCTGTGCGTCGTCGACGAGGCCGCCGAGGAGCTGTTGTCCAGTGCGGCCCGCCCGATCGTCCTGCTGCCACGGCGTGATGGTGCGGCGGTGGCGTCGTCAGTCGCGCCGAAGATGCGCGAGCTCGGCGTGATGCTGCCGTACACGCCCCTGCACCACCTGCTGCTGACCGCCGTCGGCGAACCGATCGTGCTGACGTCCGGCAACGTGTCCGACGAGCCGATCGCCTACCGCGACGACGACGCCGGCCGCCGCTTGCGACCGATCGCCGACCGCCTGCTGACCCACGACCGTGCCATCCACATCCGCGTCGAGGACTCCGTGGCCAGGGTCGTCGACAGCGCGCCGTACCTGCTGCGGCGCAGCCGCGGCTACGCGCCGGCGCCGATCGCCGTCCCGTGGGAGAGCCCGCAGGCAGTACTCGCCTGCGGCGCCGAGCTGAAGTCGACGATCGCGCTCGCCGCCGGCCGCCGCGTCTTCGTCTCCCATCACCTCGGCGACCTCAAGAACTTCGCCGCCTACCAGTCGTTCGTCGAGGCCATCGGCCACCTGGGTCGGCTGTTCGCGATCACGCCGCAGGTCGTCGCCCACGACCTCCATCCCGACTACCTGTCGACGACGCACGCGCTGGAGCTGGCCGACGCCATGAACCTGCCCGCCGTCGGTGTCCAGCACCACCACGCCCACGTCGCCTCGTGCCTGGCCGACAACGGCCGCCAGGACCGGGTGATCGGCGTCGCCTTCGACGGGACCGGGTACGGCACCGACGCCACGATCTGGGGTGGCGAGTTCCTCGTCGCCGACCTGGCCGGGTTCGAGCGCTGCGCCTGGCTGGCGCCCGTGGCGCTGCCGGGTGGCGACGCGGCGACCGACGAGCCGTGGCGCATCGCCGCGTCGTACCTCGACGTGCTCGGCGAGGCCGGTGCCGCACCGGAGGAGCTGACCGATGCCGCCGGCGGCCGATGGGACGACGTGCTGGCGATCGCCCGCGCCGGGGTGAACTCGCCGCTCACGTCCTCGGTCGGGCGGCTGTTCGACGCCGTCGCCGCCGTCATCGGCCTCCGCCACCACGTGACCTACGAGGGCCAAGCGGCGATCGAGTTGGAGGCCGCCGTCGACCCCACCGAACTCGGCGTGTACCCAGTGACGGCCGACGGCCAGACGCTCGGCGGCGCTGAGCTCGTCGCCGCCGCACTCGTCGACCATCGCGCCGGCGTCGCGCCGGGCGTCATTGCCGCCCGCTTCCACCGCGGGTTGGCGCAAGGAGTCGTCGCCATGTGCACCCAGATCGGCCGCCAGCGAGGGCTGGCCACGGTGGCGCTGAGCGGAGGCGTGTTCGCCAACGTGTGCCTGCTCGGGCTCGTGACGCGCGGTCTCGGTGACGCCGGCTTCGAGGTCCTGCGCCATCGGCGCGTGCCGTGCAACGACGGCGGGATCAGTCTCGGTCAGGCGGTCGTTGCGTCTGCACAGCTACGCTCGGGGGGCCATGCGCCGAACCGCCAGCCAACCCCGGCAGGTTGACGTCGTCGCTCCGCCGCGGGCGGTGCACTCCCTGGCGAGGGAGCGCATCCTCGACACGGCGTACGGCCTGATCTGCCGGCACGGCATCCGCGGCGTCGGCATCGACACGATCATCGAGCGCTCCGACGTGGCCAA
>JALZMG010000269.1 GCA_030858325.1 Actinomycetota bacterium
GGCGCGGTCGGGCGATCACGGGCGGCGTCGTAGCGGTGGCGATCACTGCGCTGGCGACGGGGTGGTGGGTCGGGCCGCTCGTGGCCGTGGCGCTGGGCGCGGCGGCGATCGTCGCCGTCGTCGCCAGGCGCGCGTTCGGCGGCGTGACCGGCGACCACCTCGGAGCGATCGAGCAGGTCGTCGAGTGCCTCGTGCTCGTCACCGTCACCGGCCTCGCCACCCACCACCACCTCTGGTGGCCCTGACCGCCCGCCGCCACCCGTCCGAGGTTTTCGTACACCCGGGGTTTTGCCGCCCGGACGGGTGCCGGAAAACCTCCGGAGCGCGAAACCTCGGATGTCAGGTGACGAGGTCGGCGAAGCGGCGGATGCCTTCGGCCAGCTGCTCGTCGCCCAGGGCGAACGAGAAGCGGGCATAGCCGGGCGCGCCGAAGGCCTCGCCCGGCACGAACGCCACCTTCGCCGCAGACAGCACGACATCGGCCAGCTCCAGGCTCGTGGCGCACGTGCGGCCGGCGATGTCGCGGCCGAGCAGCCCGCTGACGTTGGGGAAGCAGTAGAACGCGCCCTGCGGTTCGAGGCACGTGACGCCGGGGATGGCCGACAGGAACGAGTGCATGGCCTTGCCGCGCCGCTCGAACGCGTCGCGCATCATGGCGACCGCCTCGAGGTCGCCGCCGACGGCCGCCAGCGCCGCCCGCTGGGACACGTTGGCGACGTTGGACGTGGCGTGGCTCTGGAAGTTCGTCGCCGCCTTCGTGACGTCGGCCGGGGCGATCATCCACCCGACACGCCATCCCGTCATCGCGTACGTCTTGGCGACGCCGTTGACGACGACGCACTGCTCGGCGAGGTCGGGGACGAGCGTCGGCATCGACGTGAACTCGTGGGGACCGTACGTGAGGTGCTCGTAGATCTCGTCGGTGACGACCCACACGTCGCGCTCGACGGCCCATCGACCGATCGCCGCCACCTGCTCGGGCGGGTAGACCGCGCCCGACGGGTTGTCCGGGCTGACGAACAGCAGCACCTTGGTGCGTGGCGTGTACGCCGCCTCCAGCTGCTCGACGGTGACCTGGAAGCCCGTCTCCTGCGTCGTGTCGATGACGACGGGCACGCCACCGGCGAGGGCGATGGCCTCCGGATACGTCGTCCAGTACGGGGCCGGGCAGATGACCTCGTCGCCGGGGTCGCAGAGCACGGCAAACGCCGTGAAGACGGCGTGCTTGCCGCCGTTCGTCACCAGCACCTGCGAGGCCGAGACGTCGAGCCCGCTGTCGCGCTTCGTCTTGACGGCAATCGCCTCTTTCAGCTCGGCCAGGCCGCCGGCCGGCGAGTACCGGTGGTTACGCGGGTCGGCGCAGGCGGCCGCGGCGGCGTCGACGATGTGCTGCGGTGTCGGGAAGTCCGGCTCGCCCGCGCCGAACCCGACGACGTCTTCGCCCTGCGCCTGCAGGGACTTGGCCTTGGCGTCGACGGCCAGCGTGGCCGACTCGGTGATCGCGGCGAGGCGTTCGGAGACACGTGACACAGGGCAACCTTTCGGAGAACTCGGTGCCATGCTGGCACAGTGGATCAGAGCGGCCCGATGGAGTTGCGCCTGCCGCCGAACCTGCTGCCCTCCGACGGACGGTTCGGGTGCGGGCCGTCGAAGGTGCGCCCCGAGCAGGTCGAGGCGCTGGTCGCCGCGGCGACGACGGTGCTCGGGACCGCGCATCGCCAGCCCCCGGTGAAGCGACTCGTCGCCGAGATCCGTGCCGGGTTGGGCGAGCTGTTCACGTTGCCGGACGGGTGGGAGGTCGTGCTCGGCAACGGCGGCACGACCGTGTTCTGGGACGTGGCCACGTTCGGCCTGATCCAGCAGCGCAGCGAGCACCTCGTCTTCGGCGAGTTCTCCTCCAAGTTCGCCGCCGCCTGTGCGTCTGCGCCGCATCTTGCCGACCCGCTCGTCGTGCCCGCCGACGCAGGGGACCATCCCCGACTCGTCGCCGATGCGTCCGTCGACGTGTACGCGCTGACGCACAACGAGACGTCGACCGGCGTGGCGATGCAGCTGTCCCGGCCGGGTGGCCATGGCGACGGTGTTGCGGATGGTGCGCTCGTCGCCGTCGACGCCACGTCGGCGGCCGGCGGGCTGGCGTGGGACCCGGCCGCGGTCGACGTCTACTACTTCGCGCCGCAGAAGTGCTTCGCCGCCGACGGCGGGCTGTGGGTGGCGGCCTGCTCGCCGGCCGCCGTCGAGCGCATCGAACGGCTGAGCCGCTCCGATCGCTGGTGTCCGGCGTCGCTCGACCTCGGCATCGCCCTCGCCAACAGCCGCCAGGATCAGACGTACAACACGCCGGCCGTGGCCACGCTGGTCCTGTTCGAGAACCAGTTGCGGTGGATGCTCGAGCAAGGCGGCCTGGAGTGGTGCGTCAAGCGCAGCCGCACGTCGGCCGACACGCTGTATGGCTGGGCCGAGTCCCGGGCCTGGGCGACGCCATCTGTCACCGACGCGGCCAAGCGCTCCGCCGTCGTCGGCACGATCGACCTCGACGCGCGCATCGCGGCGTCGAAGGTCACCGACGCGCTGCGCGCCAACGGCATCGTCGACACCGACAGCTACCGCAAGCTCGGCCGCAACCAGTTGCGCATCGGCATGTTTCCCGCCGTCGATCCCGACGACGTCGCTGCGCTCACGCGCTGCGTCGATCACCTCGTCGACAACCACGCCGGCGTGCTGGCACCGTAAACGAATGATCGAATGATCGAATGAGCGAATGAGCGAATGAGTGACGATCGCGAGTACGTGGACCCTCCGGACGTGGCGTCAGTGCTCACGCTGGAGACGGCCAATCTGGCGCCGCTGACGCGGCCCGTGCTCCTCGTCGGGTTGACGGGATGGTTCGACGTGGCCGGCGTGGCGACGACAGCGCTGGAGCAGCTCGTCCCGGTCGACACGGCGGTGACGATCGCCGAGATCGACGCCGACCCGTTCTATGACTTCACCCAGGAGCGACCACTCGTCGAGATCGACGACGGCGACATCCGCTCCGTCCACTGGCCGTCGAACGACTTCCGCCTCGTGCGCACCGGCGGCGCCCACGATCTCGTCGTGCTCAGCGGCGTCGAACCGCACCTGGCGTGGCGCACGTACACGGGCTGCATCCGCACCATGGTCTCGGCGCTCGGTTGCGAGGCCGTCGTCACGGTCGGCGCCAACGCCGACGCCATGCCCCACAGCCGCGTGCCGCTGGTCATCGGCAGCACGTCGGACCCCGCACTCGGTCGCCGGCTGGCCCTTGCGGCGCCGAGCTACCAGGGCATCACCGGGCTGCTCGGCGTGCTCAACGCCGAACTCGGCGACGCCGGCGTGCCCGTCATCTCGCTGCGCGTCGGCGTGCCCCATTACCTCCTTCACGCCGAACATCCGCTGGCCGTCACCGCGTTGGTCCGCCACCTCGGGCACGTGCTCGGGCTGACCCTGAACGTCGACCTCACGGAGCAGACCGAGCGATGGCGGGCCCTGCACGACGAAGCCATCGCCGAGGACGAGCAGCTGCGCGGCTACGTGCGGATGCTGGAGATCGAGTACGACCGCCGCGTCGAAGCCAGCGTCACGTCCGGCGACGACCTCGCCGCCCGTTTCGAGGCCTTCCTACGCGAGCGTGACCGCATCGGCGACGGCGAGGGCGATGGCAACGGTGGTCCGGACGCCCCGAAGGAGCCCCACGGCGGGTTCTGAACGCGCTGGCGGCCGCCACGAGCCGCGTGCTCACACGATGCGCCGGCCGGCTTTCCAGACGGCCGCCGTGGCCGTCAGCGCAGCCGGATCGGTGAGCGGATCTCCCGTGACGGCGAGCAGGTCGGCGTCGTAGCCGGGGGCCAGCCGGCCCTTGCGGTCCCCGAGGCCGAGCACGCGGGCGGGGACACTCGTCAGGGCGCGCATGGCCTCGACGCTCGTCATGCCGATCTCGACGAACTCGGCCGAGGCGTACGGCAACACGTCGTGGGGTTTGGCCAGATCGATGCCGGCGTCGGTGCCGGCGACGACCGTGCCGCCCAGCTCGTGCATTCGCCGGCGTGACCGGCGGACGGCCGGCAGGCTGGCCTCGACCGCGGCGGGCAGGGGAAACCCCGGCAGGCGGCCGACGGTCGCCGAGACAGGAATCTGCGACGCGGCCACGCGCTCCACCAGCTCGGCCGGCGGCTCGCTGCACCCGGCGGCGGTGAAGAACGTGCAGTGCTCGATGCTGTCGACCCCGGCATCGACGGCGTCACTGATGGCGCCGACGCCGTGGCAGTGGGCGGCGACGGGCAGTCCGTGACGGTGGGCCTCGTCGACGACGAGGCGCAGTTCGTCGAGCGTGAACTGGCTCGCCCACATCGGCACCGTCGGCGTCAGGTACCCGCCACTGACCATCACCTTGACGACGTCGCAGCCTCGCGCGGCCCGATCCGCAACTGCCTCGCGCAATCCGCCGGGGTGCGCGCAGGCGCCGCCGAGGTACCAGCAGTGCCCGCCGTCGACGGTGATCGGCGGCCCGGCCGCCTGGATCGTCGGCAGCGCGGGATCGCCGCGCAGGCCGAGGGTCAGGTACCCACGGTCGCCGAGGTCGCGCAGTGTGGTGACTCCCCCGCGCAGGGCGACCTGGGCGCACTCGCGGGCGCGAGTGCGCAGGTCGTCGTCGTCGATGTCGGTGACCTGCTGTTCCAGCGTGCCGTGGCCGTCGAAGCACAGGTGCTGGTGGCAGTCGACGAGACCGGGCAGCAGCGTGGCCGCTCCCAGATCGACGACGGTGGCGTCGGCAGGCGCAGGGACGCCGACATCGACGACGATGCCTCCGTCGACGAGCACGGTTGCCCGTTCGACCATCTGCCGCCCGTCGAACAGGCGCGCTGCCCGGATGACGAGCACGTGGGTCAGCCCTTGGCCGCGGTGAAGCCCCTCTCGAGATCGGCGAGGATGTCCTCGATCGTCTCCAGGCCGACGCTGAGGCGGACCAGGCCGGGGTGGACGTCGGAGGCCAACTGCTCCTCTGGCGTCAACTGGCTGTGCGTCGTGCTGGCCGGGTGGATGACGAGGCTGCGCACGTCGCCGATGTTGGCGACGTGGCTGTGCAGCTCGAGCGCCTCGACGAAGCGCTTGCCGGCTTCCAGCCCGCCCTCGATCTCGAACGCCAACACGGAGCCGTAGCCCTTGCCACCCCCGTACTTCGTCGCCCGTTCGTGCCACTTGCTGTCCGGCAGGCCGGCGTAGTTCACCGACAGCACCTGGCCCTGCCCGGTGAGGTACTCGGCGACGCGCTGGGCGTTGTCGAAGTGACGCTCCATGCGCAGGCTCAGCGTCTCCAGGCCCTGCAGGATCAAGAACGCGTTGAACGGCGAGATCGCCGCGCCGATGTCGCGCAGGAACTGCACGCGAGCCTTGAGGATGTAGGACCCTGCGCCGAGCGCCGGCCAATACGCGAGACCGTGGTAGCTGGGGTCGGGCTCGGTGAAGCCGGGGAAGCGACCGGACGCCGAGAAGTCGAACTGGCCGCCGTCGACGATGGCCCCGCCGATCGAGGTGCCGTGGCCACCGATGAACTTCGTCAGGCTGTGCACGACGATGTCGGCGCCCCACTCGAGCGGGCGGATGAGGTACGGCGTCGGCACCGTGTTGTCCATCATCAGCGGCAGCCCGGCCTCGTGGGCCACGCCGGCGACGCCCTCGATGTCGAAGACGTCGTTCTTCGGGTTGGGGATCGTCTCGCCGAAGAACATCTTCGTGTTGTCGCGCACCGTCGCCCGCCACTGCTCGAGATCGTCGGGGTCGTCGACGAACGTGACGTCGATGCCCAGCTTGGGCAGCGTGTAGTGGAACAGGTTGTACGTCCCGCCGTACAGCGACGACGAGGAGACGATGTGGTCACCGGCTTGGGCGAGCGTGAGGATGCCGAGCGTCTGCGCGGCCTGGCCGGAGCCGACCGCCAGCGTCCCCGGCAGCCCGATCGCCGTCGTCACGCCACCCTCCAGCGAGTTGATGCGCTCCTCGAGCACCGCTTGCGTCGGGTTCATGATCCGCGTGTAGACGTTGCCGACGTCGGCGAGCGCGAACAGGTTGGCCGCGTGGTCGGTGTCGCGGAATTGGTAGCTCGTCGTCTGGTAGATCGGCACGGCCCGCGCGCCGGTCGTCGGGTCGGGCTCGGAGCCGGCATGGATCTGGCGGGTCTCGAACCCCCATTGGTCACTCATGCCGGCAATCTTACGTCCCCCGAATCCCGACTCTCAAGGTCAGATTTCAGACGAGGACCGTTCTGCGCGCCGCGACCGGCCCAATTCGGGCCGGTTGCTCCATGCAGAACGCCGAGTACGTGGACCTGTCATGGACGGGCGATCTCCAACCGGCGGTTGACGGCGGCAGCGAGTTGGGAGAGGTCGTCGATGTCGGAGCTGACGACGAGATCTCGGCGGCGCAGCGCACCCTCGACCACGCAGGCGTCGACGACGTCGGTCGTGCCGGCCCTTGCCAGCAGCTCGCCGGCGGATCGTGCCTGGTGCTCGTCGAGCGCGTCGATGTTGCACCCCGTGAGAAATCGAGCGAGCCGGGCTTGGCGACGACCGCCTCTCCAGGCCTGCGCCACCACAGCGGCCGGCACCACAGGGACCACGCGCAGCGCAAGCGTCGCGGCGTGGCGCGCCCACATCTCGCGCTGGCCGCGATCAGCGGCGACGAGGGCAGCGGTGTCGTACGTGATGCCCGTCAGGCGCTCCGTCGTGGGCGAGCTCCGCTGCGCTCGGCCCTCCGGAGCGCACCGAGCGCCCAGGCCTCCGCAGCGGCAAGCTCCTCGGCGCTGAACGCTCCTTCGTCTCGTTGATAGGCGGCGACTGCGGCAAGGCCGGCGCGCAGCGTCAGCTCCTTGCGCGCAGTGTCGGCGATCCACTTGCTGTACGTCACACCGGCCGCAGATGCCGCAGCGACGACAGCGGCGTCGAGATCCGGGGGCACCGAGATCGAGCGCTTCTTCCGAGGCGGCATCGAACGAACGGTAGCACGGCAGTAGGACACGGAACTCGCCGTCGACGGTTCATGTCACCGCATCCGTCCCCGTGGACCGATGTGGTGGCATGAAGCAGCAGACTCGAGCCCGTCGCCTCCGCCACACGAGTCGGCGACATACCTCGAATCAGGTACCGCCGCCGCTGGCGTCGGCGACGCGTCGATTGGTCGCCTCCGCCACACGAGTCGGCGACATACCTCGAATCAGGTGGCACCGCCGCTGGCGTCGGCGACTTTGGTCCGCCCGGCGGAGATCCAGGGCATCATCGCCCGCAGGCGGGAGCCGACGAGCTCGATCGGGTGGTCCTTGCCCTCCTGCTGGAGGCGGTGGTAATTGTCCCGGCCGGCCTCGCTCTCGGCGACCCATTCCTCGGCGAACTGTCCTGACTGGATCTCGTCGAGGATCTTGCGCATCTCCGCCTTGGTCTCGTCGGTGACGATGCGCGAGCCTCTCGTCAGGTCGCCGTACTCGGCGGTGTCGGAGATCGAGTAGCGCATTCCGGCGATGCCCTCCTCGTACATCAAGTCGACGATCAGCTTGACCTCGTGGAGGCACTCGAAGTACGCCATCTCCGGCGCGTAGCCGGCCTCCGTCAGCGTCTCGAACCCGGCCTGCACGAGGCGCGTCAGCCCGCCGCACAACACGACCTGCTCACCGAAGAGATCGGTCTCCGTCTCCTCGGGGAACGTCGTCTCGATGACGCCGGCCTGCGTCCCGCCGATGGCGTCGGCGTACGACAGCGCCAGTGCCTTGGCCCCGCCCGTGGCGTCCTGGTCGACGGCGATCAGGCACGGCACGCCGCCACCCTCGGTGTAGGTGCGTCGCACGAGGTGCCCCGGTCCCTTGGGAGCGACCATGATCACGTCCACACCCTCGGGCGCGGTGATCCGCCCGAAGCGCACGTTGAACCCGTGGGCGAACGCCAACGCCTTGCCGGGCGTCATGTGCGCGGCGACGTGCTCGTCGTAGATCTTCTTCTGCTCCGTGTCGGGGGCGAGGATCATCACGACGTCGGCGGCAGCGGCGGCGTCGGCGATCGACAAGACGGTCAAGCCCTGCGACTCGGCCTTGTCCTTGGACGACGACCCGTCGCGCAACCCGACGACGACGTCGACCCCGGAGTCCTTCAGGTTCAGTGCATGCCCATGGCCCTGCGACCCGTAGCCGATGACGGCCACCTTCTTGGCGTGAATGATCGACGCATCGGCGTCCTCGGAGTACAACACACTGGCAGTCATGAGGGCACGCTCCGATCGAAATGGCGGGTCAGGTCGCGTCGTTCGGAGGTGGACACCCGGTTCGGCACGGCGGGCGCTCCAGCGCCTTCGCCGGCAGCATCGAGAAGAGTCATCAGCCGGTCCTTCCTGTGATGGCGCGCAGGCGGGCCTGGCGGTCGAGTTTGGGGAGGGCCACACGGCCCGTGCGCTGCAGCTCGACGATGCCGTAGCCGTCGAGCAGCGATTCGAAATCATCGATCTTCGAGGGATGCCCCTCCAAGCTGACGGTCAGCGCCTCCACGCCGACGGCGAGGATCTTGGCCTCGAAGATGGTCGCCAGCTCGACGACCTGCCCGCGGTTGTCCGATGTCACGCGCACCGTGGCCAGGAGCAGCTCCCGCTCGACCGACGAGCGGGGGTCGAGCTCGGAGATCTTGACGACCTCGATCAGCTTGAACAGCTGCTTGGTGATCTGCTCGAGCGGGGCCGACTCGAGGTCGACGACGATCGTGATGCGGCTCATCCCCTCGTCTTCGGCAGGGGCGACGGCCAGCGAGAAGATGTTGAACCCGCGCCTGGCGAACAGGCTGGCGACGCGCGCCAGCACACCGGGCCGGTTCTGCACGAGCACGGACAGGATGTGGTGCTGCGGATCACTCATGTCCGGAGCGCGTCCTTGCGCGGCATCTGGCTGGCGGGGAGGACGAGGTCGTCGTTGCTGGCCCCGGCGGGGACCATCGGGAAGACCTTCTCGCCGGAGTCGACGCGGAACTCGACGACGACCGG
>JALZMG010000279.1 GCA_030858325.1 Actinomycetota bacterium
CGCCGAGGCGGCGCGCGCTGCGGCTCGCGGCATCCTGATGAACACCGTCACGCTGCATGGTCCCGCCGACCTCGACGTGCTCGTCTGCACATCGCCGGAGAATCCGCAGGCATGGGAGTGGGCGAAGTGGCTGCCGCACAGCCGCATCCACGGTCCGCCCGGCGTGCTGGCGTCGACGCAGAACGCTCGGGCATGGAGTGCGGCCGTCGGCAGCGAGAACACCACGGCCGCCGACCGGTCCACGCCACGGCGGCTGACACTCGTCGTCGCCGACGGCGAGCGCTGGTGGCGCGATCGGGATGCCCCCTTACGCCACCTGCTCGGCGCAGCGAACGTGGCCGTGCTGGCGATCGCCGGCGAGGCCGACCGTCTTCCGGCCACGTGCGCAACCGTCCTCACGCTGGATTGCGACGGCGCGGCGACCCTGGAGACGGCGGCTGACGGCGCCGGCTCGACCGACGTCATTGCGCCGCTGCTCGACGTCGAACTGGCGACGGTAACGGCCCGCCGCATGGCCCGGCTGGACGATCCGGAGCGGCCGGTGCGCAGCGCGACCGCGATCCCCGACCACGTTTCCATCCTCGACGTGCTCGACCTCCCCCGACCGACCGCCGACGGCATCCGCGCTCGCTGGTTCGGGCGTGCCGACACGGCGTCGTTGTCGGTTCCCATCGGCGTGGACGCCGACGGTCCGATCGTCGTCGACCTCGTGGCCGACGGCCCACATGGCCTCGTCGCCGGCACCACCGGCTCGGGCAAGAGCGAGCTACTGCGCACGATCGTGCTCGCCCTGGCCTCCACCGTGTCCCCCGACGAGCTGAACGTCGCGCTGATCGACTTCAAGGGCGGCGCCGCCTTCGATGCCTGCGCCGACCTGCCCCACACCGTGTCACTCGTGACCGATCTCGATGAGCACCTGGCCGCACGGCTGCTACGCAGCCTCGGTGCCGAGCTGACGCGACGCGAGCAGGTGCTGCGCGACGCCGGCGCGAGCACGATCGGCGACTTGACGGGCGGGCCGATCTCGTTGCCCCGCCTGCTCCTCGTCGTCGACGAGTTCGCACTCCTGGCCGCCGAGCTGCCCGCGTTCGTGCCGTCGCTCGTCGACATCGCCCAGCGCGGACGTAGTCTCGGGCTGCATCTGCTGCTGGCCACGCAGCGGCCGGCGGGCATCGTCGACAACAAGATCCGTGCCAACACGAACCTGCGCATCGCGCTGCGCGTCCAGGACGACTCCGACTCCGTTGACGTCGTCGGCACTCGCGATGCGGCCGCACTGCCCCGACGCACCCCGGGCCGTGCCGTCGCCCGGCT
The DNA here is from genome assembly GCA_030858325.1 of Actinomycetota bacterium. Taxonomy (GTDB): domain Bacteria; phylum Actinomycetota; class Acidimicrobiia; order Acidimicrobiales; family Ilumatobacteraceae; genus JALZMG01. The sequence continues at coordinate 1,315 of JALZMG010000279.1, forward strand.
GGGCGCCGGCGAGCTCATCATCCTGCAGACGGCGTGGTCGAGCGGCGTCCGCCAATCTGGGCCCGGCCGTGGTGTGGTCGTGCGACCGTTCGTCGCCAACCGTGCGCCGACAACGCTGGAACGGCGGCTGCGCCGCGCGCCGGTGACGCCACCCGTTGCCGCCGGGGCGACGACGGACATCGTCCGCCTCGCGCGCGCCATCGACAAAGCGGCGGCCGAGGTCGGACAGCAGCACCAGCGACGCCCGTACGTCGACCCACTCCCCGCGGTGGTGCCGCTCGACGAGCTGCTCGCCGCTCATCGTCCGGGCGGTTCGGGTGGCGTGCCGTTGGCGCTGGCTGATCGTCCCGACCAGCAGTGCCACGAGGTGCGCTGTTGGCACCCCGGGCCGCGCGGCTCGCTCGCCATCCACGGCATCGCCGGGGCCGGGACGTCGACTGCGCTGGTCACGCTGGCGCTGGCCCTCGCCGCCTGCCACCCGCCCGAGGACACGCACCTCTATGTCATCGACGCCGACGCCAACCTGCTCGCACCACTCGACGCGCTCCCCCACACCGGCGCCGTCGTCGGCCTCGACGACCCGTCGCGGCTGGACCGGCTGTTCCGCCACCTGACCGGTGAGCTGACGAGGCGGCGCCGTCTGGCCGGCGAGCTGGGCGGCCCCGCCGCCGTGGCCGCGCAGGAACCGACCATCGTCCTACTCGTCGACAACGTCGGCGCGCTGCGCCAGGCCGCCGAGTCCGAGCCGGCGCTCGGCGAGGTATGGGCGGCGCTCGAACTCGTCGTCCGTGACGGCCGACCGCTCGGCGTCTGCGTCGTCCTCACCGCCGCCCATGAGCGCGCCCTGCCCGCCACGTTGGCGGCGGCGATCCC
>JALZMG010000286.1 GCA_030858325.1 Actinomycetota bacterium
CCGTGGGGCGACGTCGAGGTCGCGCTCGTCGTCAGCGGCGCGCACATGGCCACGAACGCGGCGGCGGCGCTCGCGGTCACCGGCATCGTCGGCGTCGACCTCGAGGCGGCGGCCGCGGCGCTGGCGACCGCCACGCTGTCGGCCGGACGGATGCACGTCGTCACGGTGGCCGCCGGCGGGATGGTCGTCGACGACGCGTACAACGCCAATCCGGCCTCGATGCGCGCCGCGCTCGACGCGCTGGCGGGCATCGATGCCGTCAGGCGCATCGCTGTCCTCGGCGTGATGGCCGAGCTCGACGAACCACTCATCGCGCACGCCGAGATCGCTGCGCACGCCGCCGCCCTCGACATCGAGCTGGTGGCGGTCGGCACCGACGCCTACGGGCAAGAAGCGGTCGCCCGTGACGTTGCCGTCGGCGCGGTCGGGACCATCGGTCCCGGCGTGGCCGTGCTCGTCAAGGCCAGCAATGCCGGCGCGCTGCAGCGCGTCGCCGCCGACCTCGTCGCCGCCGCCGGCGGCCCGGCCCCCTGAAAACCTCGGATGGGTCAGGGTTGGACGGGGTCCACCGGCCAGAAGCGGAACTCGGGGTCGCCGTAGAGCTGGAAGGCGTCCCAGTCGGGGCGCTTGTCCTCGTAGACCTCCCGGCGCCCGTTGAGTACGGCCGTGCCGAGCGTGCACGAGTCCTCCGTCCGGCCAGGGCGGGAGCGTTCGACGAGCACGGAGTGGAACCGTTCGCTGAACGTCCGGGCGCTGAAGTCGTCGACCGCCCGCGACGTGCCGACGAGGTTGCGCACCCCCCGCCCGATGAACTCATCCGCCAGCCCAGGGAGTCCCGTGGAGACGCGGCTGGAATGGCAGGCGTTGGCGACGAGCAGCGGGGGCAGCCGCTCGACCATCGTCAGGTGCGCCGCCTTGAGCAGCCCGTCGGCGAGCATCCATCCGCTGCCGGCAGCGGGATCGTCGGAGGAGAACGTGCCGTGTCCCGGCGTAGTGGACGACGTCGTACTCGCGCTGCAGGAGGTGGTGGAGCACGTTGGCCAGCGTGGCCGGACCGTTCGTCCCGGTGGTGTCCGCACCGTCCGGACCGAGCAGGTAGTCGACCGGGATGTCGTGCGTGCCGAGGAGGGTGACCACGCTCTCGGCCTCGGCGCGGGCACCCGGGAGACGGCCCCCTCCGCCCGGTACGCCGGGGTCACCGATGACGAGGACCCGCTTCAGCGTGACGCGACCGGTGACGCCGACCGGGCGGCTCTGCGTCGTGCGCAGCTGGCGGGCGAGTGCCGTGCTCAGTCCGAGGTAGCGCTTCGCCGGCCCGGCTCCTTCGGCCATCAGGATCTCCCACGGGAGCGCGGCCGTGTGGCGGTCGACCTCGAGCACGGTGCTGCGTCCTCGCCGCAGCAACGGCCGGAACTCGGCGGGGAGGGCAAAGCGCAGCAGGAACTCGCCGGCCCGGTCGAGGCTCCCGGCGGCCTCCACGTTGGCCTGCTTGACGAGCGACTCGAACAGCTCGAGTTCCAGACCCATGTGGCGCTCCGGCACGGTTGCCGAATCGCTGATCGCCGACGCCCACAGCTGGCCCTCCCGGACGAGGACGCTGAGCCGGGTCGGCGTCGGGTTGGACGTTTCCACGCGCCGGTGCATGACCTGGTAGTCGCCGACACCTCGCGACCGCAGTGGACCGAGCCGGCTGGCCACCCGGCGGCGGATCACGGGGCTGCGGTCGAGGGCGTCCAGCTGCTGCTCGGACCACTCCTTCTCCGCCGTGGCCATGGCCAGCAGCTCGAGCAGCGCGGTCTCGTCGCTGATCGTCCCGTCCGTGCCCTCGACGAGTTCTGACTCGAGCTCGATCGCCGCCGGCGTCTCGTCGTCGCGGTCGGCGAGCAAGCGCTCGAGCGTCGTGAGGACGCGACGAGCCCGCCCGAGCTCGAACTCGACGAGCCTGATCGTCGCCAGGTGCTCGCCGATCTCTCGTTCGGCGGCGGCGACGTCGATCGCCCGCAGCAGGCTCTCGACCGCCTCCGTCAGGCCGAGGTTGCCGCTGCCGCAACCGATGAGCACCGTGGCCAGCGTGCGCGCCTTCACCGCGTGCTCGGCGGTCCAGAGCAGGTTGCGCACGATCACCTCGTGCTCGGGAAGGCCGAACGTGCCCGGCCTCCCGAGCCCGACGATCGCTGCCGCCGCGCGCGGAGATCCCTCGCGCTCCAACGGGACCAGCATGACGTCGCCGACAAGGCCGGTCAGCACGCCACGCGCCGTCATCGCCCCGAGGATCCTGTCGGCGGCACCTCCCGCGCTGATCGCCTCGTCCAGGGCCGCTTCCGACGCCGTCGGGTACACGCCCTGGTAGTGGCCGACGGCGACGACGTCCCCGGCGGCCTTGCCGATGTCCTCCCAGAGCACCTCGATGCGCACATGCACGCGCGGGACGCTGTCCGCACCGACGTCGGCGACGGGCAGGACGTCGGCGAGGATCGACGCTGCGTCGTCGATGCCGAGCTCACGATTCACCGGCGGGAGGTCGGCGGCGGCAGCAAGGTCCTCGTCGTCCACCCACGCGTCGTCCTCTTCGAGCGCCCGCCTCGATGGCGCCTGCGCGCCGGACGGGAGCAACGTCGTGGTGCCGGTCTCCAGCAGCTCGTCGATTGCGCTGAGCACCTGGCGGTCCTTCGGCAACGAGCCGTGCTTGGCGCTGCTCCAGAACGTGGTCGCCGCGTCGAGCGTGCCGAGGGCGTGGGGGACCGTGCCGTCACCGGCGCGGGTCACGTGCCACCTCAGCCGGCCAGGCCTGCGCTCGATGCCGTCGACGGTCCGATGACCGAACCCGGCGATGTACACCATGCGCTCCGGGTCGCCGACGCCGTCCATCGCCTCGTGGAACCCGCGGGCTCTGTCGAGCAGCTGCTGGTGGACGACCGGCTCCGGCCACGTCTCGCCGACGTACAGCTCCTCGACGCCGCGCAGTCCCGCCTTGGTCGACGGCAACATCTGGTAGAGGCCGGGGAACGTCGCCAGGACCTCGACGATGTCGCGCTTGCTGAGCCGGGGGTCGAGGAACGCCAGCGCCCTGACCTTGGAGTCGCGTCCTGTGAAGGCGAGCACGGGTGCGAACGAGCCGCGATTGGGCGTGCCCAGCATGACCAGCCCCCGCCGCTCTGGTTCCCGTCGACGGTCACGCGCATGGACGCCCAGAGGTCCGGATGCTGCCGGATCATCGCCCGCGCCACGAGACCACCCATCGAGTGGGCGACGATGTGGACGGGCTCCCCTTCGAACGGGCGGATGGCCGCCGCCAGGTCGTCGGCGAGGTCGTCGATGTCGAGACGCCAGTCGTAGGGGACGAGCTGCGCGTTCCAGTTGACCCCGAGGCGTACCTGCATGGGCAGGTAGAACAGCTTCAGCAACCCACCGGCGTGGATCCGATGGAGGGGCGCGGAGCCGTCGATCGGCAGCACGAGCTTGGCCATTCCGCCACTGGCCAGAGCCCTGATGTTGAACCACATCACCGACGGCACGTCCCGGTCGTCGAGCACGGCGAGGTCCGTGCCCATGATGCCGGGCAGCAGCATGACGTGGCCGCGCTTGGCGCCGACGGCTCGCGTCCCGCGGTCCCGCCTGACCACGGCGGTCGCGTTCGACCCGATCAGCCGGGACAGGTCGTCCCACTCCTGCGCGCTGAGGCCGTCCAGTCGGGCGGCCAGTTCGTCGGAGCTGGCGGAGGTCATGGC
>JALZMG010000291.1 GCA_030858325.1 Actinomycetota bacterium
GTGGCCAACCCCGTTGTCGCCATCGTCAGCGTCGGCGCGGCCCGCCCGTTCCGGCTGCGCCCTCGCGGCGGCGGACCCTCGCAGCTCTTCGCACTCGGCAATGGCGACTTGTTCGTGATGGGCGGCGCCTGCCAGCACGACTGGGAACACACGGTCCCCAAGGTCCGCGTCGCCGCCCCACGGATCTCGATCACGTTCCGTCACGGGGCCCGCCGATCGCGCCGCGGGAGCTCCGATCACCTGCCACCGTCTCGGTAGGCTCGGCGGTCTGGGCAGGAGCAGCACGCCGAAACGCCGCCGCACCTCGACGTCGGCGTTCGGCGTCGGAGGACGTGAGAGCCACGATGCCAGCGGCTTCTATGGACGCTTCCGCCCGCCGGTGCTGTCCGACGACGCCACGGTGCTCGTCCCGGAACCGGTCCGCGAACCGTTCGTGACGGGCGACGCGCGGGACATGTCCACGGTCGCCGACGGATCCGTTGCGCTGGTCGTCACATCACCTCCGTACTTCGCCGGCAAGCAGTACGAGGTGGAACTCGAGCGTGACGGAATCCCCGCCTCGTACCTCGAATACCTGCAGTTGCTGCGGGACGTGTTCGGCGAGTGCGTCCGCACACTCGAGCCGGGTGGGCGCATCGCCGTCAACGTCGCCAACCTCGGCCGCCGCCCGTACCGCAGCCTGTCCGCCGACGTCATCCGCATCCTCGGCGACGACCTCGGGCTGCTGCTGCGCGGCGAGCTGATCTGGCAGAAGGCGGAGGGGGCGAGCGGATCGTGTGCGTGGGGCTCGTTCCGCCAGGCCGCTAACCCCGTCCTGCGTGACATCAGCGAGCGCGTCGTCATCGCCAGCAAGGGCCGCTTCGATCGGGCCCTCGACCCTCGGCGACGAGCAGCCGCAGGCTTGCCGCACCGCAGCACGGTGTCGACGGACGACTTCATGGCGCTGACGCTCGACGTCTGGTCGATCCCGCCCGAGCAGGCCCGCCGGGTGGGCCATCCTGCCCCGTTCCCCGTCGAACTGCCCGAGCAGCTGATCCGGCTGTACACGTTCGAAGACGACCTCGTGCTCGACCCGTTCATGGGCAGCGGGTCGGCACTCGTCGCCGCCGCCAAGCTGGGCCGTCGCTACGTCGGCTACGACCTCGATCCGGACTACGTGGCGCTGGCCCGCACACGCGTCGACGCCGTCCTGGCCACACCGCCACGACTGATCGAGGAGCGACCGCCGGAGGACGGATCCGGCACGCCGCGCCGCGCCGAGCAGGCCGTGACTGCAGCAGGGTTCACGATCACCGGACGCAAGCGGCGGGTGCCCGGCACGGCCGTCACGGTCGCGCTGACAGCCACCGATGCGGCCGGCGCGCCGTGGTACTTCGAGGTCGCCGGCGCGGGGACCGAGCACCGGCCGGGCCTGACGCGACCGGACGTGGTGTGGCGCACACTCGGCCGACTGGCGGCGTTGCGCGGCGGCACCGGCGGGTCGATACCGATCGTCGTGTTGACGCCGCGTCTTCCTCGGCGGCGCAGCGAGGGCGACACGGCCATCAGGGCGGCGGGACGCGACGCATGCTTCGACATCGTCGAACTGGGGTCACCGTCCGGTGCCGCCCGGCTGGCCCGTTACGCCGCCAGCGGCGCCGTCGTCGAGCCGCTGCCCGGCTTCTGGTAGGTAGACGGTCAATCGCGTTCGGGTGAAGGGTCGTCGAGTTGCCATCCTGGCGCGAATCGTGTGCATGTCCGAGACGATCCACGCCCAGAACGTGGATGAGGCTGTCAGGTTGACGGCGTCGGTGGGAGCACGTACGTGCCTTGGGCGACCGACGTGGGCTTGTGCCGACGATCGTCGACCCAGGTGTGGACGGTGCCGACGATGGTGCGGCGGGCGGCGCTGTCGAGTGTCGCCCGGGCCCACAGGACATCGCCGACGGCGGGACGAAGGAAGCGGATCGACAACTCCGACGTCAGTGCCATCGGCTCGACCCGCCCGAGCACGGCGAACACCAGATACCACAGTGCGGCGTCGGCGATGGCGAACTGGGCGGGGCCGGACACGTACCCGCCGGGGCGGATCTCCGCCGGGCTGACGACGCGCCTGGCGAGGGCGATGTTGGTTCCGATCTCCGCGCACTCGTTGCCGGCGCCGGGGAACGACTGGCGAACCATCTCGTTGATCGCATCCAGTGTCAGCGCTACGGCAGGGTCGTACCCATCGGTCGCCACGGCCGCAGACGGTATGGCAT
>JALZMG010000322.1 GCA_030858325.1 Actinomycetota bacterium
GCGTCGGCCGGCGGGTTCTCGAACTCCGTCGTCACGACGGCGCACTCCGCGGCGAGGCGGTCGAGCGCCTGCGCGTCGTCGTACGACGCGACGAAGTGCTCGTCGGCGATCACGCCGGCGGGCGCAGCGGGGTCCGGGTCGACGACGATCGTGCGGTAGCCCATCAACTTCGCGGCGACCAGCGTGTACCGCCCGAGCTGACCCCCGCCGAGCATGCCGATCGCCGCCGGCGGGCAGATGATCACGAGGTCGGAGGCAGCGTCGACAACGTGGCATCCTCCCGGCGCGCCGCCCGATACGTGGCGAGCGCGTCGGCGAGGGCGGAATCGTCGGCGGCGAGTATGGCGACGGCGAACAACGCCGCGTTGGTGGCGCCGGCGGTGCCGATGGCGAACGTGGCGACCGGAATTCCCGCCGGCATCTGCACGATCGAGAGCAGTGAGTCCTGGCCGTGGAGATGCTTGGACGGCACGGGCACACCGAGCACAGGCACGACGGTCTTCGCCGCCAGCATCCCCGGCAGGTGGGCGGCACCTCCCGCTCCGGCGATGATCGCCCGCAGCCCGCGGTCGGCAGCCGACTCGGCGTAGGCGAACATCTCGTCGGGCATGCGGTGGGCACTGACGACGTGTGCCTCGTGCTCGACACCGAAGTCGGTCAGCACCGTCACGGCCGCCTCCATCGTCGGCCAATCGCTGGCCGAACCCATGACGACGCCGACACGCACGGTCATCGTCAGAGCGTCGCCCGCTGGCGGACGGGATCGATGCGCAGCACGACGCGCTCGCTCTGCACCTGCGTCGCGTAGTCGTGGCCGAGGTAGCGCTGCGACAGCGTGTCGATGTGCGCGCGGGCCTCGTCGCCACGGACCTGGCCGGACACGGTGCCGCGCACCTCGGCGTAGCGGTACGGGTTCTCGGCGTCCCAGATCGTGATGGTGACCTCTGGTCGTTGCTGCATCGCCTTGTACTTGGCGCGATGGATCTCCGTGTTGACCAGCAACTGCTCGTCGGAGGCGTCGATCCACATGACGTGGTTGGCGATCTGCCCGTTGGGCAGGTGAACGGCGAGCACGGCGAAGTTCTTGCCCGTCGAGGCGAGGTCGCGAATGGCAGGTTCGAGCATTGGTCCACGCTACGGCGTCGCCGTGCGAGAGGATGGGGCATGCAGCGCAACGTGCTCGGCGACGAGTTGACCCCCTGCTCGATGGACCCGCTGACGGGGTACTACCGCAGCGGCTGCTGCGAGAACCGTGGTGACGACCCCGGCATGCACGTCGTGTGCTGTCGCGTGACGGAGGAGTTCCTGCAGTTTTCCGCCAGCCGCGGCAACGACCTGTCGACCCCGATGCCGCAGTACGGCTTCGCCGGTTTGCAACCGGGCGACCAGTGGTGCGTGTGCGCGGCACGGTGGGCGGAGGCGCTGGAGGCCGGCCAGGCGTGTCCGGTCGTGCTCGAATCGACGCACCTGTCGGCGCTCGAGTACGTCGATCTCGACGACCTCAGAGCCCACGCCGTCCCCGCTACCTGAACACCGTCCTGTCCTCTCCGATCGGCCCCTTCAGGCCGATCGGAAAGGACAGACCGGTCTCAGGCGCCGACGCGCGAGCGCCAGTCGGCGGGCGCGGCCGCCGCCACCTGGGCGGGCGTCGAGCGCAGCGTGGACTCCGGCACCATGTCGACGATCTGGCGCAGGGCGTCGTAGTGGTGGACGGTGTTGGCGACACCCTCGAAGCGTTGGCGCCGCAGCGCGACCAGCTCGGCCGGCGGGGCCGGTTCGAAGAACCCCCAGATGGTCAACGCGATGCGCAGGTCGTGGATGACCGGTGCCCGCCCGAACATCGAGGCCCGGCGCAGCCCGATCGCCGTGGCCGCGGCCAGTGCGTCGTCGACGTGCTCGCCCTCCTGCACGCACACGAGCGGCCGCAGCCTCTCGGCCAGCCCGAGCGCATACCCCTGATCGGGGCCCTGGTAGCCGAGGCGGGCGCCGACGGGCTGGCGACCGTCCAGGTCGCCGGGCCGATCGGCCGTCCACGGCTCCGGGATGTGGGGCGGCGAGCCGTACCCGCGAGTGGTGTCGAGCGGAGCGACCGGCGAGAACCTGGGAGCGGCCATCGGTGCGTAGTTCTACCGCGCGTGGAGCAGGCCGTAGACGAGGCTCTCCTCCAGTGCCCGCCACGACGACTCGATGATGTTCGGGCTGACGCCGATCGTCGTCCAGTCCCGGTCCCCGTCGGTGGCATCGAGGAGGACGCGCGTCGTCGCGCCGGTGGCACCCGAGCTGTCGAGGATGCGCACCTTGTAGTCCGTCAGGTGGACGCGGTCGAGCTGCGGATACGCGTCGCCGAGCGCCGCCCGCAGCGCGGTGTCGATGGCGTTGACCGGGCCGTTGCCCTCGGCCGTGTAGACGCGGCGACTGTCGCCGACCCACACCTTGACCGTGGCCTCGGTCGTGAACACCCCGCCCGACAACTCGTCAGTGATCACGCGCATGCTCTCGACGCGGAAGAAGTCGTGCTCCCACCCGGTCGCCCTGCGCATCAGCAGTTCCAGCGAGGCGTCGGCGGCCTCGAAGTGGTAACCCTCGTGCTCCAGCCGCTTGAGGTCGTCGATCACCGACGTCACGGCCGGGCCGTCCATGTCCAGGCCCAGCTCGGCCGCTTTCATCGTGATCGTCGCCCGTCCCGCCATCTCGCTGACGACGAAGCGCGTGCCGTTGCCGACGAGGTCCGGGTCGACGTGCTCGTAGGCGTCCTTGGCCCTGGCGATGGCGCTCGTGTGCAGACCGGCCTTGTGCGCGAACGCGGACGAGCCGACGTACGGCGCCTGCGGGTTGACGGCACGGTTGAGCAGCTCGGCGACGTGGTGGCTGACCGCCGTGAGACGCTCCAGCCGGCCCTCCGGCAGGCACGGGTGGCCGAGCTTGACCTGCAGGTTGGGGATGATCGTGGACAGGTTGGCGTTGCCCGTCCGCTCGCCGAGCCCGTTCAACGTTCCCTGCACATGGCGGGCACCGCCGCGCACGGCGGCCATCGAGTTGGCGACGGCGCAGCCGGTGTCGTCGTGGCAGTGGATGCCGACGATGACGTCGGCTCCGACGTGGGCGTCGACGGCGGCGACGACCGCTTCGATCTCGTGGGGCAGCGAGCCGCCGTTCGTGTCGCACAGCACGACGTGGCTGGCGCCGTTGACGACGGCCGCTTCCAGCGCCCTGAGCGAGAACTCCGGATTCGCCCGGTAGCCGTCGAAGAAGTGCTCCATGTCGACGAGCACCCGGCGGTCGCTGCCGACGAGGAACCGGACGGAGTCGGCGATCATCGCTTCGCCCTCCTCCAGCGTCGTCTGCAGCGCCTGGGTCACGTGGTAATCGGAGCTCTTGGCGACGATGCACACGGCCGGCGTGCCGGCCTCGACGAGGTTGCGCAGCGTGTCGTCGGTGTCGACCTTGCCGCGCGGGCGGCGCGTCGAACCGAACGCCACGAGCGTGCTCGTCGCCAGCGACAGCTCGCTCGAGGCCCTGGCGAAGAACTCGATGTCTTTCGGGTTGGCGCCGGGCCAGCCGCCCTCGATGAAGTGAACGCCGAGGTGGTCGAGCTGCTCGGCGATGCGCAGTTTGTCCTCGACCGTGGCCGACACGCCCTCCACCTGCAGGCCGTCACGCAACGTCGTGTCGAACACCTCGATCGGCTGCTCGGTCATGAGTTCTCGTCTCCTCGTTCCCTTCGCCGTACCCCGAGAACGCAAGAAGCCGCCCGGCGGGCGGCTTCGGCGTGCACGTGGACGGCCACGTGCACTACGGAATGATGATGAACGCGACAGCCGCGGCCCGGCCGGCCCGGCAGCGCGCCGGAGCAGGAACGGTCAGCGTGGTCACGTTGCACATTCAATCCGCTGTTGCCGGCCGGCGTCAACTTGTCATGGAAAGCTCGGCGCGTGGACGAGCGCCCCGCGACCGGCGAATTCCACCCGCGCGCGGTCGTGCTGGTCGAGGGGACGAGCGATCGGCGGGCGCTGGAAGCGCTGGCGACGCGTCGTGGACGCGACCTGGCCACCGAGGGTGTCGCCATCGAGGTCATGGGTGGGTCCAAGGCCGTCGGTCGGTTCCTGACGCGGTTCGGCCCGCACGGTGTCGGCGTCCGGATGGCCGGCCTCTGCGACGTGGGTGAGGAGAACGACGTCAGGCGCGGACTCGGACGGGCCGGTTTCGGCTCCCCGCTCACGCGCTCGGAGATGGAGGCGCTGGGCTTCTTCCTGTGCGAGGTCGACTTGGAGGACGAGCTGATCCGGGCCCTCGGCGCACGTGCGGTCGAGAAGATCATCGACGGGCAGGGAGAACTGGCGTCGTTGCGCACGCTCCAGCAGCAGCCGGCGCAACGCGGCCGGCCCGTCGACCAGCAGTTACGGCGGTTCATGGGCACCCAAGGTGGGCGCAAGATCCGCTATGCGCCCTTGCTCGTCGAGGCGCTCGATCTGGCCAGGGTTCCGCGACCGTTGCACGGTGTGCTGGAGCACGTCCGGGGGCGTCCGGGTGTGTAGAAGCTGTGCACGAGCGGTGGACGACAGCAGGTTTCCTGGGGGTAACGAGAAAGTTCTGGGGACAACCTTGTGAATTCGAAAATAGGTCTTGACCTGCGCTGACGCGTCCGCGAGGGTGTGCCCCGTACCGGAGAGCGCAACGCTGCCCGGGACGGGGAAACCGGGTTGTCCGAGTCCACCTTCGGGTGAATTCGAACGGCAACGAGCTTCGTTCCTGCTTCGGCAAGGGCAGCGTCAGCGGAACTGGTGCACGGGACGAGAACAACCACCTGTCGTCACCTCGGTTGGTCAGCCGGTTCGCCGGTCGGCCAGGCGGAGTGACGGGGGCCGAGTCGTCGGTGCGCCACCCCAACTGGCGTGTCGAAGGCACGGTCTTCATGGTGTCCGGTCCGCCGCAACGGATTCGTCCGGGGCAGCGAGCAGGACTCCGTGACGGCAACGGGGCCGGGCAACCGGCGACCGGGCCGATAACGCGGCATCGCCCGCCGAGCCTTCGGGCACGACGGGCGATGTGAGGTCGAGCGAGAGGCTAACGCCAGCAGGTCGACCAATGGTGGATGCTCCGTCCCACTCGGTCGGCCCCGGTCGGCGCAGTCGCTTCGGTGACAGCGCCGCCGGGGCCGGTCACTTTTTCGCCCGCCTCGAGCTTCCCTGGCGACGCGTTCGCCCGCTCGATCGGCACGGCGGCCGAGAAGGCCCTTGAACCGATCCGGGCGCGCACAGTGACCGTCAGATCCGGCACTGTCCGCGCCCAGTTCACCGTGTGGCACGATTCCGCGTCTCGAGACGGTGGTGTGCGGAGTGCCCTCGCCGTCGGCGTTGTCGCCTACGGTCTCGAACGTGACGGACGAACCGCGGCGGGAGCTGTCGGCGGGGATGCGCGAGCAGCTCAGCCTTGGCTACGTGTTCGGCGGTCTGGCGACGTTCGGGCAGCGTCCGTTCCTGACCGATCCGGAACAGCTCGACGAGTGGCGGCCGGATGTCGCCGTCGTCGGCGCGCCGTTCGACATCTCGACGACGAACCGGCCCGGCGCCCGCTTCGGACCACGGGCGATCCGCACCCGGGCCTACGAGCCGGGCACGTACCACCTGGACCTCGGGCTCGAGATCTACGACTGGCTGGAGGTCGTCGACTTCGGCGACGCCTACTGCCCGCATGGCCAGACCGAGGTCAGCCACCAGAACATCCGCACCCGCGTCCACGAGATCGCGCGCCGTGGCATCGTGCCCGTCGTGCTCGGCGGTGACCACTCCATCACGTGGCCGGCGGCGACCGCCGTCGCCGACGTCCACGGCCATGGCACGGTCGGCATCGTCCACTTCGACGCCCACGCCGACACGGCCGACATCGTCGATGGCAACCTGGCCAGCCACGGCACGCCGATGCGCCGCCTCATCGAGTCAGGGGCGGTGCCTGGCGCCAACTTCGTGCAGATCGGCCTGCGCGGCTACTGGCCGCCTCGCGACACGTTCGAGTGGATGCTCGAACAAGGCATGCGCTGGCACACGATGCAGGAGATCTGGGAGCGCGGGATCAAAGTCGTGATGGCGGACGCCGTCGCCGAGGCGCTGGCCGCTGCCGACCACCTCTACGTGTCCGTCGACATCGACGTGCTCGATCCTGCGTTCGCGCCGGGGACGGGCACGCCCGAGCCGGGTGGGATCGCGACCGTCGACCTGCTGCGACTCGTCCGCCAGCTGTGTCGCGAGCACGACGTCGTCGGCGTCGACGTCGTCGAGGTCGCCCCGGCCTACGACGTCAGCGAGCTGACCGTGAACGCCGCCCACCGCGTCGTCCACGAAGCGTTAGCCGGCATGGCCGCACGCCGGCGGGATGCCGCCGGCGAGCAGCCGGGCCCACCGTCGCCCCTCGTCGATCGGCCGCCGTCACCGTCGTGAGACCGAGCGATCGACGGATGGTCGCGCTCGGCGCGCTCAGCGC
>JALZMG010000375.1 GCA_030858325.1 Actinomycetota bacterium
CGACGAAGGTGTTCGGGCCGGACGATCGCGAGGTCGCGCCCGGCTCCGGGGAGATCGGCATCGTCGCCGTCGCCGGGACGAGCATCCCGCTCGGGTACTACAAGGACGAGGAGAAGACAGCGCGCACCTTCCGCACGATCGACGGCGTGCGCTACAGCTTCCCGGGGGACATGGCCACCGTCGCCGCCGACGGCTCGATCGCGCTGCTCGGGCGGGGCTCAAATTGCATCAACACGGCGGGGGAGAAGGTCTTCCCGGAGGAGGTCGAGGAGGTGGTCAAGACGCACCCTGCAGTCGCCGACTGTCTCGTCTTCGGCGTCGACGACGAGCGCTTCGGCCAGCGCGTGGTCGGCGTGTTCTCCGTCGCTCCACATGTCGACGCCGCGCCGACCGGCGACGAGGTGATCGCCCACGCCAAGGCCAAGCTCTCGAGCTACAAAGTGCCCAAGCAGGTCGTCGCCGTCGACGCCGTGCCGCGGGCACCGAACGGCAAGGCCGATTACGCCACGGCGCGCCGCCTGTTTCGCGACTGAGGCACGGACCATCTTGCCGACGGGCTCGTCGGCTGCGGTTTGCGCACCCCGGCGACCGGTTACCTTGGTCGTGCCGAAGACAATCGGTCGTTGCTCTGGCCCCCGGCGACGACTCCACGCCAACTGCATGAGGTCCAGCCGTGAGCACTCTGGAAGACGTCCGTCGGTCGACGGTCACCCCGGCACGGGCGGTCGCCCTGACGATCGACCGGTCCGCCCTGGACGCCCGGCTGGGCACGGCGACGCGACCGTCGTGGAGAGGGCGGTTGCACGGGATCGCCCTCGTCGTCGCACTGCCACTCCTCGTGCTCCTGACCATCGAAGCCGACGGGGCTCGCCATCGCGCCGGCGTGATCGTCTACGCCGTGGCGCTGAGCTCGATGCTCTCCGTCTCGACGATCTATCACCGCTGGGTGCACACGCTCCACGCCCGCGCCATCTGGCGGCGAGCCGACCACGCCATGATCTACGCGGCGATCGCCGGGACATGCACGCCGCTGTGCCTCGCGCTGCTCGACACCGCCGCGGCGGTCCCCCTCCTCGCCATCACGTGGACGTTGGCGGCGATCGGTGTGGCGGCCAAGCTGGCCCGCTCACCCCTCGGCGATCGCGTCGGGACGGCGATGTACATCGGCAACGGGTGGGCCGGGTTGCTGCTCCTGCCCGCGCTCTGGAGCCGAGGCGGGATCCTGCCCACCGTCCTCGTCATCGGCGGCGGTGTCGTCTACACGCTCGGCGCGATCGGGTTCGGACGGCAGTGGCCCCGTCTGCGCCCACACGTGTTCTCCTACCACGAGGTCTGGCACGTGTGCACGCTCGCCGCGGCCAGTGCCCACCTCGCCGCGGTGTGGATGGTCACAGCCTGATCGGGGTCGTCCGCCCGACACCGTCGGCGGCGCGGAGATCGGCGATGATTCACGCCGCCGGGCCGCTCCACGTCATCCCGTAGCGCCGCTCGATGTGGCCGCGCACCTGCGAGCCGAGACCGAGCACGAACCGGCCGCCGGAGAGCTTCTGCAGCGACCACGCCGTCAGCGCCATCGACGTCGGGCTGCGCGGAAAGGCGATGGCCACCGACGTGCCGAGCCCGAGCGTGCTCGTGGCCGTCGCCGCGGCAGCGAGGACGACGAACGGATCGTCCTTCGTCTCCTCGATCACCAGGCGGTCGTAGCCGAGTGCCTTGACGAGCCGAGCCTGTTCGCCGACGGAGGTGATGTCGAACGGCGTCTCCGGAGCGCGCAGCCCCGGATCGACCTTGCCGAGCGGCAGCAGCGTCTCGACGCGCATCGGTTGATCAGGCGCCGGCGCGAGCGCGGATGCGGGCTTGCACCTCCGGTCGGCGAAGCGGCGGAACCGTGGCCGGCGGCTGGCGGCGCGGTGGCAGCGTCGCGAGCAAGGTCAGCGTGGCGTCGGCGACGGTGGCCACGGCGGCCTCGAAAGCTTCGTCGGCGGCGGGCGGGGCCTTGGCCAGCCCGCTGACCTTGCGCACGTACTGCCGGGCTGCGGCACGAACTTCTTCGTCGGTGGCCGGTGGCTGCAGGCCGCGCAGCTCCGTGATGTTGCGGCACATGCCCCCACGGTAGGTGCCGGTCCGGCCGGCGCGGCATGTTCACGTATCTGCGACCCGGCCACCGACTCCTCAGGTGACATGACCCTCGTGTTTGACTTCGCCCCCGAGTCCGTCGCCGTCGAAGAAGACGTCGTCGCCCCGACCCCGTATCTGCGACTCGATGGCGGCGCTGTCGTCGACCGTTACCGCGAGCTGCAGGCGGCCTTCCCGGCGACCGGCATCCACTACGCCGTCAAGGCCAACCCGCATCCCGAGCTGCTGGCGGCGCTGGCTGGTGCAGGCTGCCAGTTCGACGTCGCCGGCGCGGCCGAAGCAGCGGCCTGTCTGAAGGCGGGAGCCTCGGCGGATGACCTGCTGCACTCCAACCCGGTCGCCCACCGCCGCGGACTCGACGTGGCCGGAGTGGCCTTTCACGTCGGGTCCCAACAGCGTCAGCCGCAGCGTTGGGAAGCGCCGATCGCCGACGCTGCGGCCGTCTTCAGAGCACTGGAGCGGCGCGGGATGCGGCCCCGCCTGCTCGACATCGGCGGTGGCCTGCCGGCCGGCCTCGACGGCGAGACCCCGCCGCTGGCCGCCTACGGTCAGGCCATCGCCGCGCACGTGCGGACGCATTTCGGCCCGGCACGGCCGCGACTGTTGATGGAGCCGGGTCGGTCCGTCGTCGGCGACGCCGGCGAGCTCGTCTCGCGAGTGATCGCCGTGGTCCAGCGGGCCGGGCGGCGGTGGGTCTACCTCGACGCCGGCGTGTTCACGGGACTGGTGGAGACGCTGGACGAGGCCATCCGCTACCGCCTCGTCACGTCGGCCGACGGTGGTCCGACCGGCCCAGCCGTCCTGGCCGGGCCGACGTGCGACTCGGCCGACGTGCTGTACGAGCGGACGCCGGCCGAACTTCCGCTGGCGCTCGCCGAGGGCGATGTCGTGCGATTCCAAGCGGCCGGCGCGTACACCACGTGCTACTCGACGGTCGGCTTCAACGGGTTCGCCCCGCTTCCCACCTACGTCGT
>JALZMG010000454.1 GCA_030858325.1 Actinomycetota bacterium
GGGGTGACCGACCCCGCGGTCGGCGGCCGCGGCCCTTGGTTTGGGGGCCGGCGTCGACGGGCAGGCGTCGCAGCGCACGCCAACCAGGGGCGAAGGAATCGGGAACCTGCTGCGGGCCCTCACGGGAGGCCTGGCAGTTTCGCCCGGCCGACTCCTCCGGCGTCCGCACCCGAGCGCCGATCACGAGGAGGCCGATCATGGCTGCCAAGCCGAAGAAGTCCAGCCGGTCCGCGACGGCGGAGGAGGAGCCAGTGCCCGCGTCCAATGCCGCGCCCGTTCGCACCACCCGCAACGCGCCGAAGAAGGTGGCGGCCAAGCAGGCGGCCGCCAAGAAGGTGGCGGCGAAGAAGTCTTCGGCGAAGAAGGGCGCCGCGCGCACGTCGCCGCCGGCACCGATCGAGGCACGTGACTTCTCGGCCACCGAGGGACGAGGCGGTGAGTTGCACCAGGCCGTCGTCGGCGGCGGACCACGGCTGACCACCCAGCAGGGCATCCCTGTCGCCGACGACCAGAACACGTTGCGCGTCGGCGAGCGCGGCCCATCGCTGCTCGAGGACTCCCACTTCCGCGAGAAGATCTTCCACTTCGACCACGAGCGCATCCCCGAGCGCGTGGTCCACGCCCGCGGCTTCGGCGCGCACGGCTTCTTCGAGCCGTACGAGTCGTTGGCCGCCCTGACCCGTGCCGACGTGTTCCAGCGGGCGGGGGAGCGGACCCCCGTCTTCGTGCGCTTCTCGACGGTCGCCGGCAACAAGGGTTCGTTCGACCTCGCCCGCGACGTGCGTGGGTTCGCCGTCAAGTTCTACACACAAGAAGGCAACTGGGACCTCGTCGGCAACAACATGCCCGTGTTCTTCATCCAGGACGCGATCAAGTTCCCCGACCTCGTGCACTCCGTGAAACAGCAGCCCGATCGAGGGTTCCCGCAGGCGCAATCGGCCCACGACAACTTCTGGGACTTCATCTCCCTGATGCCCGAGGCGACGCACATGGTGATGTGGACGATGTCGGACCGGGCGCTCCCCCGGTCGTTCCGGTTCATGGAGGGTTTCGGGGTCCACAGCTTCCGGTTCGTCGACGCCGACGGCGCGTCGACGTACGTGAAGTTCCACTGGAAGCCGAAGCAGGGCCTCCAGTCGGTGCTCTGGAACGAGGCGGTCAAGATCAACGGCGCCGATCCCGACTTCCATCGTCGTGACCTGTGGGACGCCATCCAGAGCGGCGACTTTCCGGAGTGGGAACTCGGTGTGCAGCTTTTCGACGACGAGTTCGCCGACTCGTTCGACTTCGACATCCTTGACGCCACGAAGATCATCCCCGAGGAACTGGTCCCGGTGCGCTTGATCGGGCGGATGGTCCTCGACCGGACGGTCGACAACTTCTTCGCCGAGACGGAGCAGGTGGCGTTCTGCACGCAGAACATCGTGCCGGGCATCGACTTCACGAACGATCCGTTGCTGCAGGGCCGCAACTTCTCGTACCTCGACACGCAGTTGAAGCGGCTCGGTGGCCCCAACTTCACGCACATCCCGGTGAACTCGCCGAAGTGCCCCGTCGCCCACTTCCAACAGGACGGGCACATGGCGATGGTCAATCCCGTCGGGCGCGTGAACTACGAGCCGAACTCGTTCACCGGGGAGCAGCGCGGCCCGCGTGAGGACTCGGCGAACGGGTACACGTCGTTCCCGGCGGCCGAAGCGGGACCGAAAGGTCGGGTCCGCTCGGCCACGTTCGCCGATCACTTCAGCCAGGCCCGCCAGTTCTTCGTCAGCCAGGCGCCGACGGAACAGCGGCACATCGTCGGTGGCTTCGTGTTCGAGCTGTCCAAGGTCGAGAACCTGGCCATCCGCGAGCGGATGGTCGCCAACCTGCGCAACGTCGACGAAGACTTCGCCACGGCGATCGCCGACGGGCTCGGCCTCGCCGCGCTCCCCCCGGCGACTCCAGCCGCTCGCGCACCGATCACGGATCTGCCCCCGTCGGAGGCGTTGAGCATCGTCGCCAACGGGCCGGCGACGTTCGCCGGTCGCAAGGTCGGCGTGCTCGTCACGGATGGGACCGACGCCGACGTGCTCGCCACGCTGCAAGGCGCGCTCGATGCCGAGGGTGCCGTGCACGAGCTGATCGCGCCTCGTGTCGGCGGCGTGACGTTGTCCGACGGCACGGCAGTGCCTGCCGACCAGAACGTCGACGGCGGACCGTCGGTGCTCTACGACGCCGTGGCCGTGCTGGCCTCGGCGGATGGTGCGGCGCAACTGGCGACCGACGCGGCGGCCAAGGACTTCCTGACCGACGCGCATGCCCACTGCAAGATCATCGGTCACGTCGCGTCGGCGGAGGCCTTACTGCACGTTGCCGGAGTCGCCGAGTTGATGGACGACGGCTACGTCCCGGTGGACGACGACGCTGGAGCGTTCATCACCGCCTGCCGCACCGTCCGTCACTGGGATCGCGAACCGACCGTCCACGTCACGTGACTGCGGCGCCTCGGCTCGACCGGGCGGCGTGAACGGCAACACTCCTACCACTCGTCGCGCTGTGCTCACGCTTCTGCGTGAGCACAGACGACGACGGTCGTCGTCATTGCTCACACAGAACACGGGACCGGTTTCGAGCCCGGCGCCTCGGAGGCGGTGAGCGCTACCCTGGACGCCGCCCTGGCGGGTGTAGCTCAACGGCTAGAGCCCCAGCCTTCCAAGCTGGTGGTGCGGGTTCGATTCCCGTCACCCGCTCCAGAATTGCCTGCTCGATCAAGCACTGCGCTGGGAAGACTTGGTGCGTTCATGGACTCGTGCCACGACGTGTGCGCCAGCGACTCGCGTGCCAGCTCGACGTCGACGGCATCGAAGTCACGATCAGCAGCTCCGCTGGGCGACGACAGGTCACGACCGGCCATCAAGGACGTCCAGACGCAACCGTCGCCGCCCCACTGCCGGTACTCCTCACCGCCGACGCCATGACGCTGCACAACTCAGGTGCTTTCGTCTCCGGCCGCCCAGCTGCGGCCCACGAACTTCTCGCCCCTCGCAGGGATGGGCAATCGTGACCGTCGACTTCGCCCCCCGTCAGGTCGCCAGGCGAGTCCGGCTTGCTGCCGTCATCAGGTGGTGGCGCGGTGCGGGCCTCCTCCGCCGCCAAGCCTTGCCCACGTGTGGCGCCATCGGCGCGGTCGGTCATGCCCCGCTGGTACCCGCTCGTTCGTTCGCGACACCGCCAAGCCCCGGGCAGAGGGAGTCGGCGAGCGGACAAGACGCCAGCACCGGGCCGTTCTCGCCGAGGGCCCGCGGTATGCGGTTTCCGTCCCGCCGCGACGGGTAGTCCCGGCGGATCGAGCCGCCGGGGGGTTGACGTGCACAACGATGGCAACCACGAACCACACATGAGCCGCAAGAAGGCCTTGGCCGCCGAACTCGAGCGGCTACAGGACGAGCTGGTCAAGCTGGAAGAGACCGTCCGCACCGACGGGCGCCGTGTGGTGGTGGTGTTCGAGGGCCGCGACGCTGCTGGCAAGGGTGGGGTGATCAAGACGATCCAGGCACCGCTCAACCCGCGCGGCTGTCGGGTTGCTGCCTTGGGCACCCCAACAGAGCGTGAGCGCAGCCAGTGGTACTTCCAACGCTACGTCGCGCAGCTCCCCGCAGCCGGTGAGATCGTCCTGTTCGACCGTTCGTGGTACAACCGCGCCGGTGTCGAGCGCGTGATGGACTTCTGCACCGACGACGAGCTGGCCGAGTTCTTCCGTGCCTGCCCCGAGTTCGAACGGATGCTGATCCGATCCGGCATCATCCTCATCAAGTACTGGTTCTCAGTCAGCGACGAAGAACAAGAACGTCGCTTCCAAGCCCGCATGGCGGACCGGGCAAAGAACTGGAAGCTCAGCCCGATGGATCTCGAATCTCGTGCTCGGTGGGTCGACTACTCCATGGCCAAAGACGACATGTTCCGCTACACCGACACCGACGACTCGCCGTGGTGGGTCGTCGACGCCGACCACAAGAGGACCGCCCGGTTGAACTGCATCCACCACCTCCTGTCGACGATCCCCTACATCGAGCCCGAGCCGCTGCGACTGCAGATGCCCCCACGCCAAGAGGACACCGGCTACACCCGACCTCCCGTCACCCAGCAACGATTCGTCCCCGCCGCGTACTAGCACGATGACGTGTCGTGCGTGCGGGCAAACGCTCCGGCTTCGGGGTCGGCTGGCAGACCCCGCCACTCGACGAGCATCATCGTCGCATCGTCCGTCAACTCGTACGCGGCGTGCTCAAGGACGTTGTTGCCCAGCCGACGGATGGTCTCCGCGCAGCCAAGTCGTTCACCGTTCGCGCGCTCGAGGAGGTCGACAAGCCGCTCGAGCCCGAAACGGGAGCCGCCGCGTCGCCCGCCCTCGACGAGCCCATCGGTGTAGAACAGCACCCGATCGCCAGGTTGCAGTTGGACCGATTCAACCGTCGTCGGCGTCGTTTGCAAACTGGCCATGCCGACGGGTGGGCGGGGCGCACAGGGCAGATCGCCGACCGCCCTACCATCGCGAATCAAGAGTGGAAGTGGATGCCCGGCATTCGCCCAGGTGAGCTGACCGGTCAGCGTTGACAGTTCGGCGACTTGGGCGGTGATGTAGTCACCGGGGAAGTTCGCCCCGATGGATTCGTCGGCGAGGGCAAGTCGCTCGGCGGGTCCCAGTTCTCGACGACGGCCGTGGCGCAGTGTCGCGATCATCAGCGCGGACAGCAATGCGGCGTGCAGGCCGTGGCCCACGGCGTCATAGATCGTCAGGTCGAGGAGCGACCCGTTGAGCGAGTAGTCGAATCCGTCGCCGCCGACCTCGTAGGCCGGTTCCACAAGACCGGCGACCGCCACCGTCGGCATCGACGACTCGAGCGGCGGCAGCTGCCTCCACTGCATCTCGGCGGCGAGGTTCATCTGCTGCTGGCGGCGGCGCATCGCGTAATGGTCGGTATGGGCCCGCTTGCTGACCAGCAGTGCGCCGCCAAGTGAGGCCAGCGCATCGCTCAATCGACGTTGTCGTTCGGTCATCGGTGCAGCGAACCCGAAACGCAGCACACCGAGGCGTTCCGTGCCGTCGAGCATGGGTACCCAACGGTGCGGCGTTGGCCGGTCGGCCTCGATCGCTTCAGTGCGAGCAAACGCGCGTCCAGCTGTCGTGCCGGCCACCGGAATCGCTGCGCCGAGTTCGACGTCGTCCGAGCGCACGGCTTCGTCGTCGATCGGCACGAGAGACGTCAGTCCGTAGTCGATCAGCCACGTCGAGACGTCGGCTGCGCCAATGGCGGTGCCTGCTCGCCTCAGCAACGAACCCAGGCGATCCGGCGGCAGCATGTGGGCGGTCTCCAAAGCGGCGCTGAGTACGTCACCCGCAGTGCCGAGCTCGGCGAAACCAGGGACGAACCAGACCTCGTCGGGTGGGGACATGACCATGCCCGATTCTTTCATGTGGCGCCCCGCCAGCATCATGGGACCGGCCCACCGACCGACTGCGCCAGTTCTCATCGCAGTTGTCCTCGTTGCGCTCCCCACAGGGGTGATGAGAATGCCGGTGCCGCCGGCAGCGAGGCGCCGTCCTAGCATCGGCGGGCATGGCAGCGGTGCGGACGGATCGGGTCATCGACGCGCCCGCCGGAGACGTGTGGGCGCGCATCGCCGACGTCGGGGCGATCAGCACGTGGTTCCCGTCGTTCGTGTCGTCGCGCCTCGATGCCGACGGGCACCGGCGCATCGTGCTGGCGACGGGGATGGAGCTGGACGAGGAGATCGGGCTCGTCGACCCGGTTGCCAGGCGGCTGCGCTACCGCATCGTCGGCGGGTTGCCGATCCTCAAGGCGCATCAGGCGACCGTCGACGTCATCGCCGTCGGCGATGCGCGCTGCGCCGTCGTCTACTCGACCGACGTCGAGCCGGCACCGCTGGCGTTCATCCTCGGCGGCGTCATCGAGGAGGCGCTCGGGGAGCTCGCCGCGCAGGTCGCCGGTGGGCCGGCGCCGCAGACGGCAGGAACACTCGGAGGGAACTGACATGGGCCGCAAGATCCTGTTCGTCACCGTCGACCAGCAGCGCTACGACGCGCTCGGGTGCAACGGGGGCGCCGTCGCCCGCACACCGGTCGTCGACGCACTGGCCGCCACCGGCACGAGCTACGACCGGGCGCAGCCGGCGAACGTCGTGTGCATGCCGTCGCGGGCGACGATGATCACCGGCCAGCACGTGCACACGCACGGCGTGTGGATGAACGGTGTCGCCCTGCCGCCCGATGCGCCCTCGGTCGCCGCCGTGCTGCACGACGGCGGTTACGCCACAGCGCTGTTCGGCAAGGCCCACTTCGAGCCGGCGTTGGATCCGTTCCTGCGCTTCGGCGAGACGCGCATGGGGATGTCCGGCGCAACCGGGCCGCACCGGGGGTTCGACCGCATGGAGCTGGCGACGCACAGTGCCCGCGGGGCGAGTCACTACGCCGGCTGGCTGCGGGCCAACCATCCGGAGCACCTCGACGACCTCTACCCGGTCGTCGACCTCGCCACGCTCGAGGTCAACCCGGCGCCTGGCGGCGACACCGGGGCGCCGCAACTCGGACCGAACCCGATCCCCCGCGACCTCTACCACACGGACTGGGTCGCCGACCGAGCGATCGCGTGGCTCGATTCGCTCGATGCCGACACGGACTGGTTCTGCTGGGTCAGCTTCCCCGATCCGCACCACCCGTGGGACCCCCCGGCCGCCGAGCGTCACCGCGTCGACTGGCGCCAGCTCGACCTCCCGGCCGGTTATCCCGAGACCGCCGACGAACGCGCCGCCGTGCTCGACGGCAAGCCCCGCCACTGGCGACTCTGGTACGACGGCGACCTGGTCTCCAACTACGAGGCGCCGGCGGCCTGGGTGCCGGCGACGATGACGGCGGATCAGGTGCGTGAGGTCAACGCGATGATCCACACCAAGAACGAGCTGATCGACGAGGCGCTCGGCCGAGTGCTCGCCGCCGTCGACCGCCGCGGGTGGGCGGCCGACACGGACGTGTTGTACACGACCGACCATGGCGAGTTGCAGGGCGACTTCGGGCTGCTGTTCAAGGGCCCGTACCACGTCGACTCCCTGCTCCGCCTCCCGCTGGTGTGGCGGCCGGCACCCAACGCCATGCGCGCGGAGCATCGCCCCGAGCCGGCAGCCGCGCATCGCGTGGCGGCACCAGTCGGGCTCGTCGACCTGGCGCCGACGTTCTGTGCCATCGCCGGACTCGAAGTGCCCGAGTGGATGGAGGGCTCGCCGCTGCCGCGCGACGAGGCCGAGGCCGAGCGCCAGCGGCGCCGGCGGGCGTTGACGGTGTGGGACTCGCACCATCCCAACGGGCATCGTGTACACCTCCGCTCGATCACCGAGGGCGGCTGGCTGGCCACGACCTACCTGCCAGGCAGCCATCACGACGGGACCGAGGGCGAGTTGTACGACCTCGCCGCCGATCCGTTGCAGCAGCACAACCGTTGGGACGATCCGTCGTGCCGGGCAGGGCGTAACGACCTGCTCGCCGACCTCGCCGACCACCTCCCGAGCTGGCCCGAGCCACACCGCAGCGTCGTCGCCCCGGTGTAGTTGGCAAGGAGCCGGCAGTACTGTGCCGGCATGGTTGGCCTGCCTTCCACCCGCGATGTGCAACGCCGTGTCCGTGGCGGCGTCGAGCGCGTCGCCGCCAGCCCGGCAGGGTCCTGGTACATCATCAACGTCTCCTCCAAGCTCGACCCGTGGATCCTCAAGCGCACCGACGGGCGCCTCAGCGCCATGCCCGGCGTGCCCGTGCTGCTGCTCCAGCACACCGGTGCCAAGACGGGCAAGGTGCGCGAGACGCCGCTCGTCTACTTCGACGACGGCGACGACATCGTGCTCATCGCGTCCAAGGGCGGCGCGCCGGAGCACCCGATGTGGTACGGCAACCTGCTTGCCAACCCGGAGTGCTCGCTGATCGTCAAGGGCCGCAGCGGCCGCTACTACGCGCGGGAGGCGACCGGCGCCCGCCGTACGCGCCTGTGGGCCAAGGCGCTGGAGGTCTACAGCGGCTACGAGGTGTACCAGCGCCGCGCCGGCGGCCGTCGCGTCCCGGTGATGGTGCTCTCCCCGGTCAGCGCTGGATCGCCTTGACCTCGAGGAACTCCTCCAGGCCGTGGCGGCCGTACTCCCTGCCGATGCCCGACTGCTTGTAGCCGCCGAACGGTGCGTTCGGGTTGAACGCACCGCCGTTGACCTCGACCTGTCCGGTGCGCAACCGCCTGGCGACGGCCAGCGCGCGATCGCCGTCGGCTGACCACACGCCGCCGGCCAACCCGTACACCACGCCGTTGGCGATCTCCACCGCCTCGTCCTCGTCGGCGTAGGGGATGATCGACAGCACCGGCCCGAAGATCTCCTCCTGCGCGATCGTCATGTCCGGCCGCACCGCGGAGAACACCGTCGGGCGGACGAAGAAGCCGGTGTCCAGGCCCTCCGGCGCCCCCGGGCCACCGGCGACGACGGTCGCGCCCTCCTCGACGCCCTTGTCGATGTAGCCCTGCACGCGCTCGCGCTGCGCCGCCGACGCCAGCGGGCCGAGGTGCACGCCGTCGGTGGCCGGGTCGCCGACGACGAGCTTGTCGACGACGCCGGCGGCGACCCGCTCGGCCTCTTCGAGGCGGTCGGCCGGGACGAGCATCCGCGTCAACGCCGAGCATGTCTGGCCGGAGTTGAGGAACGCCTTGTTCACGCCGTCGGCGACGGCCTTGGAGAACGCCGCCTCGTCGAGGTCGTCGAGCAACAAATTGGCCGACTTGCCGCCCAGCTCGAGGGCGACCTTCTTGATCGTCTCGGCGCCGAGTTGCGCCACCCGCTTGCCGGCGCGCGTCGAGCCGGTGAACGACACCATGTCCACGTCGGGGTGGGCGGCGATGGCCTCGCCGACAATCGGGCCGTCGCCGGACACGAGGTTGAACACACCGGCCGGCAGCCCCACCTCGTCGATCACCTCGGCGAGGATGAACGCGTCGAGCGGGGCGACCTCGCTCGGCTTCAGCACGACCGTGCAGCCGGCGGCCATGGCGTAGGCGACCTTCGCCGCCACCTGGTGCAGCGGGTAGTTCCACGGCGTGATGCAGCCGACGACGCCGATCGGCTCGCGCACGACGACGGAGTTGCCGACCTCCTCCTCGAAGTCGTAGCCGGCGGCCAGCGCGCCGGCCTGGTTGAAGCTGTTGATCGGCAGGCCGACCTGGACGAGCTTGGCCAGCCACATCGCCATGCCCGTCTCCTTGGAGATCACACCGGCGAGCTCGTCCATGCGCGCGCCGAGCGCGTCGCCGATGCGCGAGAGGTACTTGCCGCGCTCCTCGGGCGGCGTCGCCGACCACGCCCCGAACGCCGCTTTCGCCGCGGCGACGGCGGCGTCGACGTCGGCGGACGTGCCAGCCGGCACCGAGCCCATGACGGACTCGGTCACGGAGTCGACGACGTCGATCGTGTCGGTGGCCGCCGGCGCCACCCAGGCGCCGTCGATGTACAGCTGGTCGAAGGAGGTCACGGCGTCCACCCTACGGACGATGGCGCATGCGGGCGGAGTCGACGCCACGATGTCGGCTCAAGAATACGTCGCCAGGGTGCTGGCGGTCGCCGCCAGCACGGCTTCGTCGAGCTCGCAGCCGAGGCCGGGACGGTCCGACAGCGTGATCCAGCCGTCGCCGTCGACCTCGATCGGTTCGGTGAGCATGAAGTCACGGCGTGCCGCCGTCCACTCCGGGGGGTCGAACGGGAATTCCACCCACGGTGTGTCGACGGTGCCGGCGGTCAGGTGCAGGTTGGCCAGCAGGCCGATGCCGTTGCCCCAGGTGTGCGGCGTGAACGTGTGGCCGGCGGCGACGACGTCGAGCGCCAGCCGGCGCAGGCCGGTGATGCCCTGGCTGCACACGCAGTCGGGCTGGAACACGTCAAGGCACTCGCGACGCAAGAGCTCGGCGAACTCGTACGGCTCGCGCGTCAGCTCACCACCGGCGATGCGCACGTCGACGCGACGGCGCAACTCCGCATGGCCGTCGTAGTCGCCGCGGTGCAGCGGTTCCTCCATCCAGTACGCCTGCTCGGCGGCGAGACGTTCGGCCACGACGGTGGCGTGGTCGACGTCCCAGGGGGGGCGCGTGTCCCATGCCATCCGCCAGCCCTGGTTGCAGTCGACGATCACCTCGATGCCGTCGCCGACGGCGTCGCGGATGGCGGCCACGACCGCCAGGTCGTCAGCCAGCTCGGCCCGTCCGAAGCGGATCTTCAGCGCCGGGAAGCCGTGCGCGATCGCTCGGCGGGCCACGTCGACCATCTGCGCCACGGTCCGATGAACGCCCGACGAGGCGTACGCCCGCACCTTGCGGTCGCGCCCACCGACGAGGTCCCAGACCGGGCGCCCGTGGATCTTCCCTGCCAGATCCCACAGTGCCACGTCGAGCGGCCACGGCCGCCCGGCGTGGAACTCGACGTTCGCCAGCACCGCCGCGTGGCGGTCGAGGTCCAGCGGATCCTGGCCGAGGAAGTAGGACTCGTAGTCGGCGAAGCCGTACATCGAGTCGCCGGACCCGATGCCGACGCGTCCGGCATCATCGGTGACGCGCACGATCGTGGCCGGGAAATGGGTCCGTGGCCGCGGGTCCCATGACGCCGGGAACGCCGGATCGAGCGGCAGCCGGTGGTGGCTGATGTCGATGGCGACGATCGAGCTGCTCATGCTGCGACTCGGCACAGCTCGTGCCAGCGCTCGAGCGTCGCCTCCGCCAGCAGCAGACGGTCGGCGTCGTCGGCGCGACGGGAGCTGTTCTCCCACATCGGCCGGTTCTCCTCGGCAACCATCGTCGCGGCGAGCGTCTCGGCGGGGACGTCGAGCACTCCCACGCGGGCGACGGCGTGGGCAAGTTGCGCCGCGCCCGTCAATTCGTCGTAACGCGCCGGCAGTTCCGCCACGCCGCAGCCGATCGCGGAGGCGATGGCGGCGTACGCCCTCCGCTCCCCGGCCACGCTCCAACGCAAGCTCGCCGCCAACCCGACGGCCACGGCGACGCCGTGCGGCACGTGGGCGAGCGTGCCGAGTGCGTGCCCGATCGAGTGGGCGATGCCGGTGCCACCGCCGTCGATAGCCAACCCGGCGAGCAGTGCCGCCTCCTGCATCGCTTGTCGCGCGTCCAGGTCCGTCCCGTTGTGCACGGCGGTCGGGAGGTGGTCGACGACGAGCCTGGCGGCGTGCAGCGCGGGAGCGGCGACGAGTGGTGCCGTCCGCCGGCCGCTGCACGACTCCAGCGCGTGGACGAACGCGTCCAGCCCACTGGCCGTCGTGACGGCGGGCGGCATCGTCACCGTCGCCACGGGATCGAGCAGCACCAGGTCGGGCAGCAACTCGTCGCCCCACGTCCACACCTTGCGCCCCGACCGGTCGGTGACGATGCACGTGCGCGTGACCTCGGCACCGGTCCCTGCCGTGGTCGGAATGGCGACGATCCGATGACGTTTCGGTGTCGCGGTGTCCCCAGGCCATGGTGCCGCGCCGAGCGCGTAGTGCTCGATCCCTTCGTCGCCACGGGCCGCCGCGGCCGCTTGCTTGGCGGTATCCAGCGCGCTGCCACCGCCGACGCCGATGACCACCGCCCGATCGGCTGCGCGCACGACGTGCGCCGCGGCGTCGACGGCTCCTGCCGTCGGTTCACCGGGTCCCAGCACGTGGACCGTTGCGTCGATGCCGTCGAGGTGGTCGGTGACCCGCTCGACGTAGCCACTGGTGACGACGGCTGCGTCGACGACGAGCACGGCCTGGCGGCAGGACCACGACGCACCGAGATCGTGCAGGCGCAGCAGGCTGGCCGGGCCCGTGGCGATCGGCGGAACAGGTCCGCTGGCATGGTCGAGCATCGCATTCACGGTACATCCGTGCGGTCAACCGCCATTGACCGCGTTGGCAGCCGGAGCTACCGTGCGGAAACGGGAGGCGGGCTGTCCAGCTCCTCCCGCCCGATATCGGGGGAGGAACTCAGATGGATTGGAAGCGTTTCGACCGGGTGCGCCGCAACAGCGGTGCCGTGCACCTGGACCTGGTGGAGTCGTATGCGCAGGGCAGGATCAGCCGCCGCGCGTTCGTGCGTCGCGGCGCCGTCGTCGGGCTGTCCATCCCGACCATGGCGGCGGTCATCGCCGCCTGTGGCGACGACGACGAGGGCTCTCCGGCCACGGGAGGTTCCGGAACCCAGTCGGGCGGAACGGCACAGGCCGGCAGCACCACACCGGGCACATCGGGGGCGAGCAGCGGGCCGGCGACGCAGGGCGGCGTCATCCGCATCGGCTCGCAGATCCCCGGCGCGCTGGACCCCATCGCCATGCAGGACCTCGGGGCCTACGGCATCATCGCCCAGTCCTTCGAGTTCCTCGCCACACTCGGCGACGACGGCAAGATCGCGCCGGGGCTGGCCGAGTCGTGGGAGCCCAACGAAGACGGCTCCGTGTGGACGTTCCAGCTGCGCGAGGGCGTCAAGTGGCACGACGGCACCGACTTCACGTCGGCCGACGTGGCAGCGACGATGGATCGCCTCGTCGAGGCGGCCAACTCCGGTCTCGCCGGCGTCATCGAGGCCGGTGCGGTCGATGCCTCCGACCCGCTCGTCGCCGTGTTCAACCTGGCCGCGCCGAACGGAAACTTCCCCGCGCTCGTCTCCTGCTTCAACGCCCAGACCCCCATCACGCCTGCCGCCTTCGAGTCCGGCATGACACTCGATGGCATGCCGTCGGGTACGGGACCCTGGAAGCTCGAACGCTTCGATGCCGCCACGGGATGCACGTTCGTACGCAACGAGGAGTGGTGGGGTGGCACGACGCCGCTCGACAGCACAGAGTTCCAGTTCTTCGACGACCCCGGCACGATGCTCACGGGCATGCAGGGTGGATCCGTCGACGCGCTCGTGCAGTTCTCCGTCATCGGCGGTGACGCGCTGCTCGCCGACCCCAACTTCACGACGCTGGAGATCGAGTCGGCGACGCATCGCCAGATCTGGATGCGTTGCGACACCGGCCAGTTCGCCGACCCGCGCGTCCGCCAGGCATTGGCGCTGACGTTCGATCGGGACCAGATGCTGGAGACGCTGTTCCGCGGTCGCGCCAGCCTCGGCAACGACCACGTCATCGCCCCGTACTTCCCCTACTTCGACGACTCCGTGCCGCAGCGGACCAAGGACGTCGAGGCGGCCAGGCAGTTGCTCGCCGACGCGGGGGCAGAGGACATCACGGCGACGCTGCAGATCCCCAACCTCCAGGAGATCCCCGAACTTGCCGCGCTCATCGTCGCCGGGGCCGCCGAGGCGGGGATCACGATCCAGATCGCCCAGGAGAGCACGGAGACGTTCTACGGGTCGCAGTGGTGCCCGGCGGAGCCCCCTGATCCGCCCTGCTCCGGCGCCGCCGAGCTGGGCATCGTCGACTACGGCGACCGCCCGACGCCGGACATCTACTGCAACGCCGCCTTGAAGACGAACGGCGTGTGGAACTCCTCGCAGTACTCCAACCCCGACTTCGACGCCGCGTTCGCCGAGTTCCAGAGCTCGATCACGGTGGAGACGCAGAAGGCGGCGTGCAAGAAGATGGAGACGATCCTCAACGAGGACGTGCCGGTCGGGCTGCCGTTCTTCTACAACTTCCTCTCCGGCCACTCGAACACGTTCAAAGACGTGCGGGTGACGGCGATCGGCCAGATGTTCCTCGAGAAGGCCTCACAGGCCTAAGCGGGGCCCGGCCGCACGACGACGGCATGGGGAAAACGATGGGGGCACGATGACGCGCTACATCCTGCGCCGGTTGGCGCTGTCGGTAATCACGCTTTTCCTGCTCGTCACCGCTGTGTTCCTGATCACGAACGTCTTCCCCGCCGACCCCGGTCGGCAGATCGCGGGGCCGTTCGCCCCGCAGGAGACGGTCGACGCGCTGAACGAGCGCCTGGGGACGAACGATCCGCTGCTCGACCAGTACGGGCGGCTGCTGAGGAGCACGGTGACGTTCGACTACGGCGAGTCCTTCCAGCTGCGCCAGCCGGTGAGCGACCTGCTGCTCGACGCGCTCGGCCGCTCGGCCAAGCTCGTCGCCTACGGCCTCGTGCTGACCGTGCCCCTGGCCATCGTCGCCGGGATGTTCGCCGCCCGCCGGCGCAACACGCTCGCCGACCGGACGATCGTCACGCTCGGCGTGGCCAGCTCCTCGATCCCGGAGTTCGTGTCCGGAGTGACCCTGCAGTTCCTCATCGGCGTCAAGCTCGGCTGGTTCGAGGTGCTTGCCCTCGCCCCGCGCGGCTCGAACCTGATCACCGAGTTGAAGCACCTGACGTTGCCGGCGCTGGCGCTCGTCGTCGTCTACTTCGGCTACATCGCCCGCATGACGCGGGCGGGCACGATCCAGGCGCTCGACGCCGATTACACGCGCACGGCCGTGATGAAGGGCCTGCCCAAGGGCAAGGTGATGCGCGGCCATGTGATGCGCAACGCGCTGCAGCCGACGGTGTCGGTGATCGGGATCCAGATCGGCTACCTGTTCAGTGGTCTGATCGGCCTCGAGCTGATCTTCAACTACCCCGGCCTCGGCCGGCTGATCTTCAACGCCGTCGGCAGCAAGGACTTTCCGCTGCTGTCGGCGGCGGTCATCCTCGTCGGCATCATCTACATGCTGTGCACGCTCGCCGCCGACTTGGTCATCGCGTGGATGAACCCCCGCGCCCGCCTGGAAACGGTCCGCGCATGAGCATGAACGTGCCGCCGCCGGACGCGTCGGGTGCCGCGGCGGCGGTCGAGATCGAGGCGGTGACCGCAGCCGGCGACGACGTCATCGGCGAGGCCGGCCCGATCACGCACCGCTCGTACGACATGACCGCCGAGCGCCGCCAGGCGCGCAAGGAGCGGCGCCGCCTGCTGCTGCGCCGGCCGGGGTTCGTCATCGGCGTGTCGATCATCCTGGCGTGGATCGTGTGCGGGATCGGCGGCGACAAGATCACGCCGCACGACCCGCTCACGCCCGTCGACACGTCGAGCCTCAGCCCCCGTGCCGGACATCTGATGGGCACCGATCAGCTCGGTCGTGACGTGCTCTCGCGGGTCATGGCCGGCGCTCGCGACGTGCTCCTCGTCGCCCCGCTGGCGGCGACCTTGGCGGTTGTCGCCGGGACGTTCCTCGGCCTCTTGATGGGCTACTACCGCAGCTGGGTCGACGAGGTTCTCAGCCGGCTCGTCGAGGTTCTGCTGTCGATCCCCGTCGTGCTGATGGCACTGCTCATCGTCGCCACGCTCGGGTCGTCGCGCATCGTCGTCATCGGCACCGTGGCCGTGCTGTTCACGCCGATCGTCACGCGCACCGTCCGTGCCGCCGTACTCGCCGAGGCCCAGCTCGACTACGTCACGTCGGCGCGGCTGCGCGGCGAGAAGGGCCTCTTCGTGATGACGCGGGAGATCCTGCCCAACATCACGCCGACGATCCTCGTCGAGTACACGGTGCGCATCGGCTACGCCGTGTTCACGGTCGCCACGCTGTCGTTCCTCGGCGCCGGCATCCAGCCGCCATCACCGGACTGGGGCCTTGCCGTTTCGGATACGTACGCGCTGATCCCCGCCGGGCAGTGGTGGGGCACGTTGTTCCCGGCGCTGGCGATCGCCAGCGTCGTCGTGGCGACGAACCTCGTCGCCGACTCGATCGAGGCGG
>JALZMG010000472.1 GCA_030858325.1 Actinomycetota bacterium
TGCGCGGCAGGCAGGCGCGTCCGATGACCGATCTGCAGAACCTGCTGGTGCATCCGCCGTTGCGGTTTGCGACGGTGGGGAGCGTCGACGACGGCAAGTCGACGTTGATCGGACGCCTGCTGCACGACTCGAAGTCGATCTTCGAGGACCAACTCGAACACATCGAGGCCGTCAGCCGCCGCCGCGGCAACGACTACGTCGATCTCGCCCTGCTGACGGACGGCCTGCGCGCCGAGCGCGAGCAGGGCATCACGATCGACGTCGCCTACCGCTACTTCTCGACGCCGGCACGAGACTTCATCATCGCCGACTGCCCCGGCCACGTGCAGTACACGCGCAATGCCATCACCGGCGCGTCCACGGCCGACTTGGCCATCGTGCTCGTCGATGCCCGGCACGGCGTGGTCGAGCAGACCCGGCGCCACAGCCTGCTGGTGTCGCTGCTCGGCGTCCCGCACCTCGTCATCTGTGTCAACAAGATGGACCTCGTCGATTACGACAGGGATCGCTTCGAGGAGATCCGAGCCGAGTTCACCGACTTCGCCGCCCGCCTGGAGCTGCGCGACGTCACGTTCATCCCGATCTCTGCGCTGGAGGGCGACAACGTGGTCGACCGCTCCGCCGGCATGGGGTGGTACGAGGGCACGACGTTGCTGCACCACCTGGAGACCGTCTACACGGCGAGCGACGACAACCTGATCGACGCACGCTTCCCGGTGCAGTACGTGATCCGCCCCCAACGCTCGTCGCACCACGACTACCGGGGTTATGCGGGCGCTGTGGCGGCCGGCGCGATGCGCGTCGGCGACGACGTCTTGGTGCTGCCGTCCGGGCTGACGTCGACGATCGCCAAGATCGACACCGCCGACGGCCCGATCGAGGAGGCCCGCCAGGGGATGGCCGTCACGGTCGTGCTCGCCGACGATCTCGACGTGTCACGCGGAGACATGATCTGCCGGCCGCACAACTCCCCGCAGCCGAGCCAGGACCTCGACGCGATGATCGCCTGGATGGACGACACGGCGCCACTTCGTCCGCGGCACATCTATGTGCTCAAGCACACGACGCGCACCGTTCGCGCCATGGTCACCGAGTTGCGCTACCGGCTCGACGTGCACTCGCTGCACCGCGACACGGAGGCCACCTCGCTCGGGCTCAACGAGATCGGGCGCATCTCGCTGCGCTCGACGTCGCCCGTCTTCGCCGACGACTATCGCCGCAACCGCGTGACCGGCAGCTTCGTGCTGATCGACGAGGCGACGAACCAGACTGTCGCCGGCGGCATGCTGCGCACCGGCCCCGGCGCCGGCTGAGACCGCGACGATGGCGGACACGTCGCCGGGCGTCGTCTGGCACGAGTCGTCCGTCGATCGGGCGAGTCGCTGGTCGCGCTACGGCCTGCGCGGGGTGACGGTGTGGTTCACCGGCCTCTCGGGCTCGGGCAAGTCCACGCTCGCCGACGCCGTCGCCGCCCGGCTGCTCGACGCCGGCCGTCCGGCGTACGTGCTCGACGGTGACAACATCCGGCACGGCCTCAACGCCGATCTCGGGTTCTCCGCTGTCGACCGCGCCGAGAACGTCCGCCGTGTCGGCCACGTCGCTCGCCTGCTCGCCGATGCCGGACTGGTCGCGCTCGTGCCGGTGATCAGCCCGTACCGCGCCGACCGGGATCAGGTGCGCGTCGCCCACGACGCCGCCCAGCTGGCGTTCGTCGAGGTCTTCGTGGACACGCCGCTGGCGTTGTGCGAGCAACGCGACCCGAAGGGTCTGTACGCCAAGGCGAGGGCCGGAGCGCTGACCGGGATGACGGGGATCGACGACCCGTACGAGGCTCCGGCGGAGCCGGAACTGCACCTCCACCCGGCGCCGATCCACGACGTCGCCACCGCCGTGCTCGCCGCCATCGGGCCGTGACGGCGCAGCGTCGCCGTCGTGGCCGCCGGTCAGGCGCCGTCGCCCAGGTCGCCAGGAAGATCGGGCGTCGGGTCGAGGTCCAGGTCGCCGTCGAGGTGGGCGGTGTCGTTGAAGCGGCGCAGGATCCACCGTTCGTCGAGCGCGACGAGGTGGGAGATCGACGCGTTGGCACAGCCGAGGAAGCCGAACGGTCGGCTGGCCACGGCTTGGGCGAGAGTCTCGGCGATCACGCCCCCGTGGGCGACCACGACGACGCGCTCGTCGGCATGGGCGGCGACGATCCGTGCCAGCGCGCCGCGGACGCGGGCGCCCAGCGAGGCCGCCGACTCCGCGCCGGGGATCACGTCCCACCGTTGCTCGGCGAACATCTGTCGAACCAGCGGGTGGTCTTCCGTCACCCGCTGGCGGTACAGCTCGCCCTCCCACTCGCCGAGATGGACCTCGCGCAGGTCGCGCTCGACGATCGGCGTCAGGCCGAGCCGGGCGGCGAGCGGGGCCGCCGTCTGCGCCGTGCGCCGCAACGTCGTCACGTAGATGGCGTCGATCGGCACGGCGGCGAGCCGGGCGGCGAGCCGCTCGGCCTGGGCGTGCCCCTCGGGCGCCAGCGCGGGGTCGCCATGGCCGTCGACCAACGGAAACGGCTTCCCGGGAACGAGCGGCTCGGACTCGCCGTGGCGCACGAGGAGGAGCTCGGTGGAGCCGGGCGGGCGGCGGAAACGGGTCTGGCGGTACTCCGCCGGCGGACCGGGCGTGTCGATGCGTCGAACCCTGCCACACGCCGGGACCGCCGTGCTGGGGAACCAGGTGCGGGTCGACGACGTCGGAGTCGTATGAGGAGTCGTCCGGCTGTGCTGGTGGCGGTCGCTGCGCCGAGCGCCCTGGCTCGTCTGGCGAGGGCCCACCGACGACTCGGTGATCGCCGCCGTCGACTGCGCGACCGGCCTCGTACGCTGGGCCGGTGGACGCCTCGACACGGGAACTCTTCGACGCCGCAGTGGCCGTACAAGCCAACGCCCACGTGCCCTACTCGAAGTTCGCTGTCGGGGCTGCGCTGCGCAGCGCGTCGGGGCGGGTTTTCGCCGGTTGCAACGTCGAGAACGCGGCGTATCCGGAGGGCGTGTGCGCCGAGGCCGTGGCCATCGGGGCGATGGTGTCGGCCGGGGAGCGGGAGATCGTCGAGGTGCTCACCGTGGCCGACGGCGCGGCGCTGACGACGTGCTGCGGCGGGTGCCGCCAGAAGCTGCGCGAGTTTGCCGGGCCGGGCGTGCCGGTCCATGCCGCAGGGCCGGAAGGTGTGCGGCGGACGTTCACGGTGGTCGAGTTGCTGCCCGGGTCCTTCGGGCCGGAGCACCTCCCCTGATCCGGTCCTGTCCGTTCGGACCGGCCCGATCGGGCCGGTGGCGACGGACCGAACGGGACCCAGATCCACCCTCCGATCTTGAGCGACTCAGACTCAAGTTTTCTGACTGTTCGGTTGGCGGTCGCGCACGGGGCTCCTATCCTGAGTGGACCCGTTCTCTCAATCCACAGGAGCAACCCCCATGGCCAAGGCTGTCGGCATCGACCTCGGGACCACGAACTCGGTGGTCGCCGTTCTGGAAGGCGGCGACCCCGTCGTCGTCCCCAACGCCGAGGGATCGCGCACCACGCCATCCGTCGTCGCCTTCTCCAAGAGTGGGGAGGTGCTCGTCGGCGAGGTCGCCAAACGCCAGGCGATCACGAACCCCGACCGCACGTTCCGTTCGATCAAGCGCCACATGGGCGAGGCCTGGAAGAGCGAGGACGTCGACGGCAAGAAGTACACGCCCCAGGAGATCTCCGCGCGCACGCTGATGAAGCTGAAGCGCGACGCCGAGAGCTACCTCGGTGACACCGTCTCCCAGGCCGTCATCACCGTCCCCGCCTACTTCGACGACGCCCAGCGCACGGCGACCAAGGAGGCCGGCCAGATCGCCGGCCTGGAGGTCCTGCGGATCATCAACGAGCCGACCGCGGCGGCGCTCGCCTACGGCCTCGACAAGGGCGCCGAGGACGAGACG
>JALZMG010000368.1 GCA_030858325.1 Actinomycetota bacterium
CCGGATGCGCGCGCCGCCCGGCAGTTCGACGGTGATCGACGACAGCGCACCGCCCGCCAGCGGCGAGCCCGGCCAGGGCGCCTGGCGGAACCCGCGGTAGAGCCAGTGGACCGGCAGCGTGTGGCCCCCGTCCCACCCCCACACGTGGACGGCCTGGCCGTCCCACGAGGCGACGACGGTCGCATCCGGCGACTGGTCAGGCGCCCGGGGCCGCAAGGAAGCCATCCCCGCCGACGCTACCGAAGGGGTGCCACGACGACGGGGAGCCCGGAGAAGTCCGTCCTGTCCTTTCGAACCGGCCAGATCGAGCCGGTTGGAAAGGACAGTTCGGGTCGTTCGCTACGACAGCGGTCGGCCGAGGTCGTAGCGGCGGGCGTGGTCGCCGGCGGCGGCGACGCGAGCCGGATTGACGATGATGTTGACGATCAACCACACGGCCACCACGGCGACAAGGACCAGCCCGAGGTGGCGTCCCCACAGCGCGTCGCCGACCGGTGCCGTGCCGTCGATGAACTGGGCGGCGACGCCGGCGGCGGCGGTGACCAGCCCGACGAGCCCGGCAAGCACTGCTCCGGGCACACTCTCGCGGAACGCGAAGTAGGTGATCCCGCCGACCGCCACCAACACGTAGACGATGCAGATCACGAACGCGCCGATCGTCGAGGTGACGAAGAACGTGTTCAGCGCGTCCGGTGGCCCGATGATCGCCCCGGTGTCGTCGACCGGTGCGCCGGTGCCGTAGACGAAGAGGCCGATCACGATGACGGCGAGCGCAATGGCGCCGACCGTGTACGTCGCCACCGTCGGGACGTCGGCGCGGTTGACGGCGGCGAGACGTGCCGGCAACAGGCCGTCGCGGGCCAGCGTGAAGAGGCCCCGGCTCGTTGCCGCGGTGAAGCCGATGCCGACGGCGAGAATGTCGAGGATGACTGCCAGCTCGATGAGCACCCCGAGCCAGCGGTCGACGTACGTCTCTCCGAGCACGGCGAAGTCGAAGGGCAGCTCGTCCGGCCCACCGCTACCGATCGTGCCGACGTACTGCGTCAGCGCGTAGAACGCGCCGACGATGAGGATCGTGGCGATGATGGCGATCGGGATCGACCGCTGTGGCCGCTCCGTCTCCTCGCCCAGTGCGCCGGCCAACTCGAAGCCGACGAACATCAAGATGGCGAACAGCAGCCCCTTGAAGACCGAGCCGCCCTCGGCGATGTTGTCGGGGTTGAAGACGCTGACCGTGTTCCCTGTCGTTCCGCCCTCGAGGATGATCGCCACGGCGAGGATGAGGAACGGCACGAGCGAGACGATGATGATCAGCAGCTGCGTGCGCACCGACACCTGGACGCCGATCAGGTTGACGCCGATCGTGAACACGAGCACCGCAAGGGCGGCCAGCCACCACGGCGGGTCGTAGTTGACGTGCGCGGCGAGGAACGACTTGATGAAGATGCCGCCGATGATCGGGATGCCGGCATACAGCGAGATCGCCGCCAGGTGGTAGGCACCGGCCGCGAACACGGCCGGCTTCCGGCCGAGCGTGTGGGCGACGTACTCGTACACCGTTCCGGAGCCGCTGAACCGCTTGGCCAGCTCGCTGATGAGGTAGCCGAGTCCAAGGATGCCGACGGTCGTCAAGATGATCACGAACGGTCCGACGCCTCCCGACAGGCCGGCGAGGATGGCGCCGATGGCGGCGGCGGAGAAGATCGGCCCGACCGCCAACGACTCGGCGATGCAGTCGATCGTGCGCAGCTTGCCGCCGCTGTGGCCGAGCTCGACCGTCGCTCTTGGCCCAGGCGCGTCCGCATGCGCGCGCCCCCCCATGTCTGTCCCCCCGCTTGTCATGGCCGGAGGTTAGTCACGCGCGCGCGACGCGCAGCTCACCGGCGTTGGTATGCGTTCGCTTGGATGGCGTACAGGTCGGCGTACTGGCCGCCACGGGCCAGCAGCTCGTCGTGGCGGCCGACTTCGACGAGGCGGGCGCCGTCCATGACGACGATCAGATCGGCCATGCGCACGGTCGAGAAGCGGTGCGAGACGAGCAGCGTGATCCGTTCGTTGCCGGCGCCGTCACGCGCCGCCTCGGCGTACCGCTCGAACAACGCGTGCTCGGTCTCCGCATCGAGCGCTGCGGTCGGCTCGTCGAGCACGAGCACCAGTGGCTCGTCGCGCATGAAGCCCCTGGCCAGCGCGAGCTTCTGCCACTGGCCGAAGGAGACCTCGACGCCGTCGTCCCACGTCGTGCCGAGCTGGGCATCGAGGCCACCCGGCAGGCGCTCGATCACGTCCTCGGCGCCGGCTCGCCGCACGGCACGGGCGACCGCCGGCTCGTCGTCCACGCGGGGCTCGTCGCCGACGCCGACGCTCTGGCGGGCGAGCAGCTCGAAGCGGAAGAAGTCCTGGAACGCGCCGGCCATCCGCGCCCTCCACGCCGTCGACGGCATCGCCGCGACGTCGACGCCATCGACGGTGATGCGCCGTGACGTCGGCCGGTACATCCCGGCGAGCAGCTTCACGAGCGTCGTCTTCCCGGCGCCGTTCTCGCCGACGATGGCCACGACCGAGCCGGCCGGCAGATGCGCGTCGACATCGTCGAGGGCCAGGCGGTCGGTTCCCGGGTAGCGGAACGAGACGTGTTCGAAGCGGATGCCGTCGACGAGGTGCGTCGGCGGGTCGGTCGTGGCCTGCTCGTCCATCGCCGCGGCGTAGTCCTCCAGCCATGTCAGCCGCAGTGACGCGTCGAGCCAGATGCCGCGCAGGAAGCCCAGCTCGCCGACGGTCTGGGCCATATAGAGGGACAGGCGTTGACCGGCGACGACGACGAGTACGATGTCGCCGACGCTGCGGTCGATGCCGCGGGCGACCCAGGCGATGCCGATCGCGTACGTCAGGCCGAACAGCGCCCACGCCGCCGACGAGATCCACGCCGAGCGCCAGCGAGCCGCAGAGATCGGCACGAGCCAGCGCCGCCGGGCCTGGCGACGGCGCACCCGTAGGTCCTCGCCGATGCCGGTGAGGCGCACCTCCTTGGCCGGCGCGGGCGTCGAGCCGAGTACGAACAGGTGGCGGGCCAGACGGTCGTGGGCGGCGACTCGCTCCTGCGTCGCCCGCTCGACGCCGGGCCGCCACAGTGAGATGGCCATCGCCGGGACGCCGGCGGCGAGCAGCACGACGAGCGCAGGGTGGATGGAGGCAAGGAGGATCGCCGTCACGGCCAGGCGGAACAGCAGGCCGACGTTCGTCAGCAGCGAGGAGAAGAGGTGGTCGAGCGCGAACGACTGGTCGCGCAGGACGGAGAGGCGGTCGAGGTAGTCCGGGCGTTCCTGGTGCTCGACGGTCGGCACCGCCGCTTGGAGCCTGGCGATGTGCGCCTCCATGGCCATGGCGATGCGGTCGCGGAAGCGGCGGCTGACGCGGGAATTGACGACGCCCAGGTACCACGTCGCCGTCGACGACAGTGCCAGCCCACCCGCGGCCACCAAGATCTTCGTCCGTTCCCCGTCCAGGATGCCGTCGGTGAGCACCTTCAGCCACAGCGCCAAGACGGCGTCGGGCAGCATCATCAGCAACGTCATCGTGAGCGAGGCGGCGAGCAGGCGCGGCTCGGCGCGGAGGCCGAGCCGGAACGTGCGCCACAGCGCCGGTAACGCCTTGGGCATCGCCGTGCTGGCGTGGTCGTCAGTCGAGCGACTCATGCACCACCTCCCGGCCGTGCTCGTCGAGCTCGGCGCCGTCGCCGAAGCGCGACGCCTGCAGGTCGAACATGGTGCGGTAGCGCCCGCCCCTGGCCATCAACTCGTCATGCGTTCCGAGCTCGACGACGGCACCGTGCTCGAGCACGCAGATCTTGTCGACGTGGCGCACGGTCGAGAAGCGGTGGGAGACGAGGATCGTCGTGCACCCAGCCGTCGCCCGCAGCACGCGCTCGAAGATCTCCGCTTCGCCGCGCACGTCGAGCTGGGCGGTCGGTTCGTCGAGCAGCACGACACCGGCGCCACCGCGCACGGCCAGCAGCGCCCTGGCCAATGCGACGCGCTGCCACTGACCGCCGGAAAGATCGGTGCCCCCTGGGTAGCCCTTGGCGAGCACGGTGTCCAGGTCGGCCAACCCCGCACCACCAGCGTCGGCAAGCGCGCCGAGTACCTGCTCGTCCCCGACCCGGTCGGCGGAGCTGGGA
>JALZMG010000040.1 GCA_030858325.1 Actinomycetota bacterium
CTGTACGGCCTGGCGGGAGACGACCGCCTCGAGGGCGACCGGACCGACGACCGGCTCTTCGGCGGTTCGGGCGCCGACGGGCTGTTCGGCCGTAGCGGCAGCGACCTGCTCGTGGGCGGGTCCGGCAACGACACGATCGAGGGTGGGCGTGGGCAGGACCTCCTGGACGGCGGCACCGGCCGCGACCGGCTCAACGGCGGCTTCGGCGAGGACATCGTCGCGGGCGGCAGCGGCGACGACGTCATCGTCGCGGTCGGCGGCGGTCGCGACCGCATCGACTGCGGGCCCGGCAACGACCGGGTCCTGATGGACCGCAGCGACGTCGTCAAGCGCTGCGAGCGCGTCGGCTGAGCGCGGGGCCCGCTGAGCACGGGGTCCCGCGCGGGCGGCCGCTATTCTCGCGGCCATCTCCGGCGAGTCCCCCACGCACGGCGCCGAGCCGGTCACCCAGCCGGGCGCGGTGCGCGTGCGCCGGGCGCTGCTGTCGGTCTCCGACAAGCGCGGCGTGGTCGACTTCGCGCAGGGACTGACCGAGCTGGGCGTCGAGCTGCTGTCGACCGGCGGCACGGCGGGCGAGCTGTCGGGGGCGGGCCTGGCCGTGCGCACGGTGGAGGACTTCACGGGCTTCCCGGAGATCATGGACGGCCGCGTGAAGACGCTGCACCCGCGGCTGTACGCGGGGCTGCTGGCCGTCCGGTCGGACCCGGCCCACGTGGCGGCCGCCGCCGAGCACGAGATCGAGTACGTCGACCTCGTCTGTGTGAATCTCTACCCGTTCGAGCGCACCGCGTCGCGCCGGGGCTCCGGCGACGCGGAGATCATCGAGAACATCGACATCGGCGGGCCCACGATGATCCGTGCGGCGGCCAAGAACCACGCGTTCGCGGCCGTCGTGGTCAGCCCCGAGTCCTACGACGCGGTGCTCGAGGAGCTGCGCGCCTCCGACGGGCTGCTGTCGATGTCCACGCGCGGGTCGCTGGCCGCCGAGGCGTTCGCCTACACCGCGCGCTATGACACGGCGATCGGCCGCTGGTTCGCAGAGAAGTCCGACGACTTCCCGCCGCTGCACGTCCGTGCCTACGAGAAGGTCGCCGACCTGCCCTACGGCGAGAACCCGCACCAGCGCGCGGCCTACTACGCGCAGGTCGGCTCGCGGATGCACGTGCTGTCGATGGTCCACCAGCACCACGGCAAGCAGCTGTCGTTCAACAACCTGCTCGACCTGGACGCGGCGCGGATGCTCGTGCGCGACTTCGACGAGCCGGCGTGCGCGATCGTCAAGCACAACAATCCCTGCGGCGTGGCGCTCGGTGCCGGCCCGCTGGAGGCCTACCAGCGCGCGTTCGCGACGGACCCCCTGAGCGCGTTCGGCGGCGTGATCGCGCTGAACCGGCCGGTCGACCGGGCCACCGCCGAGCGCCTGGCCGACCAGTTCGTGGAGGTGCTCTTCGCGCCCGGCTACGAGGCCGGCGCGCTGGAGGTGCTGAGCGCCAAGCCCAACACGCGCATCCTCGAGAACAACGAGCGCCGCTGGCCGTCGGGCGCCGAGCCGGACATCAAGCAGGTCATGGGCGGCCTGCTCGTGCAGGACCGTGACCTCGAGTTCAGCGACCGCACGGAGATGGAGGTCGTCACGCAGCGGGTGCCCGGCGATGCGCAGTGGCGCGACCTGCTCTTCGCCTGGCAGGTGTGCAAGCACGTGCGCTCCAACGCGATCGTGCTGGCGCGCGACGAGGCGACCGCCGGGATCGGGGCGGGCCAGATGAGCCGGGTCGACTCCGTGCGCCTGGCCATCGACAAGTCGCGCCTGGAGTCGCTGCAGGGCGCGGTGCTGGCCTCCGACGCGTTCTTTCCGTTCTCCGACGGACCCGAGATCGCCATCGGCGCGGGGATCACCGCGATCATCCAGCCGGGCGGCTCGCGCCGCGACCCCGACGTCGTCGAGGCCGCCGACGCCGCAGGCATCGCGATGGTCTTCACGAGCCGGCGGCACTTCCGCCACTAGGCGATGGCCGCCCGGTGGGAGGAGGCCTACGGCTACCGGCGCACCGTGCGCGCGGGGCCATTCGTGCTCGTGGCGGGAACGACGGCGGTCGGCGAGGAC
The DNA here is from genome assembly GCA_030858325.1 of Actinomycetota bacterium. Lineage (GTDB taxonomy): Bacteria > Actinomycetota > Acidimicrobiia > Acidimicrobiales > Ilumatobacteraceae > JALZMG01. The sequence continues at coordinate 2,105 of JALZMG010000040.1, forward strand.
GGCGCGGTGCTCGGCCCGGGCGACGCGTACGCGCAGACGGTCTACGCGCTGGACCTGATCGAGGAGGCGCTCGGTCGCGAGGGCGTGAGGATGGACCAGGTCGTGCGCACGCGGCTGTACGTGACCGACATCAGCCGCTGCGACGAGTTCGGCCGCGCCCACCAGGAGCGCTTCGCCGACGCCCGTCCGGTGAGCGCGATGGTCGAGGTCTCCGCGCTGATGGACCCCCGGATGCTCGTCGAGATCGAGGCCGATGCGTACGTCGGCTAGGACGCGGGCGATCGTGGTCCGACGGTCCGGTACCGTCCGGCCGGTGGCGCACACTGCCGCCTCCGTGTCCGCCGCCGCCGCACCCGCCGCCGCCAGTTGACCGCTCTTCGCGCCTGGCAGGAGCGCGCCCTGGCGCGCATGTCCGCATGGGAGCACGGGCCGTTTCTGCTGTCCGCCGCGCCCGGGGCGGGCAAGACG
>JALZMG010000046.1 GCA_030858325.1 Actinomycetota bacterium
CCGGCGCCGCGGCGATCGGCGGCACCGTCTCCGCCGACCTGTTCGCTCGCGGCGTGACGCTGCCCAGCAACCCCAACCAGCCCGACTTCCACGAGCGCGTCGGAACGGCGCTGGCCGACCTGCTCACAAGACAACGGGGCACCCCGGAACCGTAGAATTGGTGGGTGCACGATCACGCCCGTGGACTGACGTTGGCATTCGAACTCACGGACTTCGGGATCCGGATTCGCGCGCAACGCTTCCGTCGCGAGCATCCGGGCGCCTCCGAGGAGGACGTCGAGGCATTCATCCAGAGCTGGATCCTCGCCCGACCCGGGGCACCGGATGGCGATGCCGTCGGCAGACCTCGTCCAGTGCCGGCTGCGTGACCGACCTCGAGCAGTCGCAGGTGGCGGCGGTCACCGAGCTGCGATCGCTCGGAGCGGCCTTCGCATTGGTCGGTGGACTGGCCGTTGCCGTGCGTGCGGAACCTCGGCTGACTCGCGACGCCGATCTCGCCGTATCGGTCCATTCGGACGACGAGGCGGAGGCACTGGTGTTGCAGCTGGTTCGACGCGGTTACCGAACGGTGGCGATGGTCGAGCAGCAGGCAACGGGCAGGCTGGCCACGGTCCGCCTGACGAGAGCGCCCAGAGAACGAGACGTGGTCACGGATGTCCTGTTCGCGTCGTGCGGCATCGAGCCGGAGATCGTGGCGGCCGCAACGGACCTTGAAGTGGTGGGCGGCCTCATGGTGCCGGTGGCGTCAACTGGGCACCTGATCGCGATGAAGCTGCTGGCCCGCGATGACCGCCGCCGGCCGGCCGACGCCGACGACCTACGCGGACTCGCCGAGGTTGCCGAGGAGAAGGACTGGACGGTCGCCGCCACGGCCGTCGCGCTGATCGACGAGCGCGGGTTCGCCCGCGGCCGCGACCTCGTCGACGCCCTGGCACGTCTCCGCCGGGACGGCGCCTACTGACCTCCGCCCGTAGTGCCTCGCGCTGAGCGATGAGCGCCGACCGCGCTCATCGCGGTGCGGTCGGCATCACCGGGGGTGGTCGCCGGCGCCGCGTACCGTGAGCGGATGACCGGCCGTCGGGGTGGGGTCGCCGGCGCGGCGGCGCTGTTGACCGTGCTCGCCGCGGCCAGTGCCGTGCTCGGGCTCGCCCGCGACGTCGTGATCGCCGCCGTCTTCGGCGCTGGCGCCGAGCTGGACGCGTACCTCGTCGCCCAAGGCCTGATGAACCTCGTCCTCGCGCTCGCCGCCGGGGCGATGGCCAAGGCCGGTGTGCCCGTCGTCTCCCGCTCCATCGCCGAGGGTGACGGCGACGGCGCCCACCACAGCGCGCTCGTCGCGCTCAGCATCACCACGCTCGTCCTCGCTGTCGGCTCGATCGTCATGTGGCTGGCTGCAGGAACCGTCGTCGACGCGCTGGCTCCCGGCTTCGATGCCGAGCAGGAGCAGTTGGCGCGCACCCTCACGCGCATCGTGCTGGTGGCGACCGTGCTGATCGCCGGCACGAACCTGCTCGCCGGCATCGCCCAGGCGCATCGCCGGTTCTTCTGGTCCGGCGTCCAAGGCATCCCGTTCAACGTCGTGATGATCGTCGCCGCCGCCGTGTTCGGGCCGCGCTACGGCGTGCGCGCGCTGGCCGTCGGCTTCGTCGCCGGTTCCGGCGCCCGCCTGCTCGCCCAGTTCGTGCCGCTGCGTGCGATCGGCCTGCGGCTCGTCCCCACGCTCGACGTGCGCGATCCGGGCTTTCGCCGCATCGCCCGCCTGCTGCCGCCGTTGCTGCTGGGCAGCGCCATCGGCAACGTCAACACGCTCGTCGACCGCGCCGTCGGGTCCGGCGCCGGGGAGGGCACGATCGCCGCGCTCAACTATGGCTGGCGCGTCGCCGCGCTGGCCGAGATGCTGCTGATCGCGCCACTGATCACGGCGCTGTATCCGGCGCTCGGGGCGGCGACAGCGCCAGGCGAACTGGCCCGCCTGGTGCAGCGGGGCACGGCGACGATGGCCACGATCCTGGCGCCGCTCGTGGCGCTGCTGGTCGTCGCCCGTGAGCCGATCATCGCCCTCGTGTTCGGGCGCGGGGATTTCGACGGCGACGACGTCGAGCGCACGGCGACGGCGCTCGTCTGGTACGCCCCCGCCGTCGTCGCGCTGGGCTGGCGGGAGGTCGCCTCACGGGCCTTCTACGCCGTCGGTGACGCCCGCTCGCCGATGCTCGTGGCGCTCGGGGCGATGGCGTTGAACGTGCTCGGCGACGTCACGCTCGGCGTCCGCCTCGGCGTGCCGGGGCTCGCCGCGTCCACGACGGCTTCGCTGGCGTTCGCCGCGGCGATGACGACCATCGTCCTGGCC
>JALZMG010000054.1 GCA_030858325.1 Actinomycetota bacterium
GGTCTTGATCTGGCCGCAGTTGGTGGCCACGGCCAAGTCGGCGATCGTGGTGTCTTCGGTCTCGCCGCTGCGGTGGCTCATCACGGCGCTGTAGCCGTGGCGGGCGGCCAGCTCGACGGTGTCCAGCGTCTCGGTGAGCGTGCCGATCTGGTTGAGCTTGACGAGCACGGAGTTGGCCACCCCTCGGTCGATGCCCTGTTGCAGGCGGGCCGCGTTCGTGACGAACAGGTCGTCGCCGACGAGCTGGACCCGTTCCCCCAGCGCGTCGGTGAGTGCAGCCCAGCCGTCCCAGTCGTCCTCGGCCATCCCGTCCTCGATCGACACGATCGGGTACTCCTCGACGAGGCGCGACCAGTACTCGACGAGGTCGTCGCCGCCGAGCACCTTGCCCTCGCCGTCGAGGTGGTAGCGGCCGTCCCGGTACAGCTCGCTCATGGCCGGGTCGAGGGCGATGGCGATGTCCCCGCCGGGGACGAACCCGGCGGCGTCGATGGCCTCGACGAGCGCCTTGATGGCGTCCTCGTTCGTCGCCAGGTTCGGCGCGAACCCGCCCTCGTCGCCGACCGCCGTGGACAGTCCGCGATCGTGGAAGAGCTGCTTCAACACGTGGTACGTCTCGGTACCCCAGCGCAGCGCCTCGGCGAAGCTGGGCGCGCCGACGGGCATGACCATGAACTCCTGCAGATCGATCGTGTTGTCGGCGTGGGCGCCACCGTTGACGACGTTCATCATCGGCACGGGCAGGACATGTGCGTTCGGACCGCCCACGTAGCGGTACAGGGGGAGGCCCAACTCCTCGGCGGCCGCCCTGGCCACGGCCAGGCTGGTGCCGAGGATCGCGTTCGCGCCGAGGCGGCTCTTCGTCTCCGTGCCGTCCAGCTCGATCAGGGCGATGTCGATGAGGCGCTGGTCGAGTGCGTCGCGTCCGCGCAGCTCGGCGGCGATCTCCGTGTCGACGAAGCCGACCGCCGTCGCCACACCCTTGCCGCCGTAGCGGTCACCGCCATCGCGCAGCTCGACGGCTTCGTGCTCGCCGGTCGACGCCCCACTCGGCACGGCCGCCCGGCCGAGCGCGCCGCTGTCCAGCACCACGTCCACCTCGACCGTCGGGTTGCCCCGCGAGTCGAGGATCTGCCGCCCGACCACATGCACGATCTCGCTCATTGATCGCCGACCGTACCGCCCGCCCCCGCCGTCGTTGACCCGAGTGCGTGGTGAGGGGATGCCCCGCAGGAAACACTCGCCCGGCCGCAAACACTCGGGTCAGGTGGGCCGGCGGCCTCCTCAGCCCAACTCGGGCAGGAACAGTTCACCGGTCGGTTCCGGGAGGCGGACCTGCTCGGAGCGAACCGGGGCGAGGATGTCGGGGATGTAGGACTGCAGCGCCTCCTCCAGGCCGACGTCACGACCCTCCCGCTCGCACAGGAACCAGCGGTGCTCGAGCAACTGGTGGTAGATCTCGGCCGCCTGCAGCTTGCCGAGGAGCGCCGGCGGGATCGCCCCGATCACCGGCTCGAAGCGCTGGTCCAGCCAGCGCACGGCCGTGATGTTCTCGGGCGGCAGCGCGCCGCCGCCGCCGGTCTGCAACTCGGCACCGAAGCTGCGGATGTCGGCGAGCAGCCGTCGCGCCTGGTTCTCGCCGGCCCACAGCCCGGTCAGTGCCATCAGCCGTTCCTGGTGGTAGCCGCTCTCGACGACGCGCGGGACGAGGCGCACGTGGCGACCCTCCTCGTCGGCGAAAACCTCCATCTCGCCGACGTCGAAGCCCATCTCGTGCAGCCGGCGCAGCCGCTCCTCGGCCCGCCACAGTTCGCCCGCGCCGAACTCCTCGTCACGCGTCACCTCGTTCCACAGGTCCCGGTACCGGGACTCGATGTTCGCGGCGACCTCCCACGGGTCGATGTCCTCGACGAGCCGGCCACCGATCTGCAGATCGAGCAGCCCTCCGGCCACGTTCTCGGAGGCGATGTCCAAGTCGAGCTGGCGCTGGCCGTCGGTCAACTTCTCGTAGCGCTCGCTCGTCTCGACGTCGATGATGTACGCCGACAGCTCACCGGCGTCACGGCGGAACAACACGTTGGAGAGCGAGCAGTCACCCCAGAAGAACCCGGCCAGGTGCAACCGCACGAGCAACCCGACGAGCGCGTCGAGCACCTTCTCGCCGAGGTACGGGATGGACAGGCCGCGTCCGGACAACAATGTGCGGTACGGCAGCGAGTAGTCGAGGTGGCGCGTGACGAGGAGCCCGTCGCGCCCGCCGCGGCGGTCGGTGACGACGGCGACGACGACGACGGTCGGCAGGCGGTCCTCGACGAGACCGCGCAGCAGCCGGTACTCCCGCCGCGCCAAGTGGTCAGGCAGCTCCTTGACGACGTAGGACACGCGTGCGGCCTCGTCGCCCAGCTCGACCAGGCGCACCACGTGGCGGTGCAGGCCGAGCACACCGTGGATGTGCGGCAGGTCCCAGTCGGCGAGGTCCATGCCGAACGGCAGCCGGACGACATCGGGGTGATCCCCGGGGTCGGCGAACTGCAACCGCACCAGCCCAGTCTCGCCGATTGCACCCTGCTGTCCTTGCCGACCGGCCCAGACGGGCTGATCGGGAACGACAGTTCGGGTCAGGACGTGGGTTCGGTGGCCTTGACCTCGTTCCAGAGCGCGTCGAGCGCGGCGAGATCGGCGGCGCGCAGGTCGATGCGGCGTTCCGCGGCCAGCGCTTCGACGGTCTCGAAGCGGCGGCGGAACTTGCCGGCGGCACGACGCATCGCCAACTCGGCGTCGACGCCGAGATGGCGGGCGACGCTGACGACCGTCGCCAACACGTCACCGAGTTCCTCGGTCACGTCGCCGCCGGTGCCGGCGACGGCGGTGCGCAGCTCGGCCAGCTCCTCGTCCAGCTTGGCCAACGGCCCAGCGACGTCTGGCCAGTCGAAGCCGACCTTCGCCGCCTTGCGCATCAACTGCCCGATGTATGCGAGCCCGGGCAGCGACGAGGCGACCCCGTCGAACACCGACGACCGGCTCTTCTCGGTGCGCTTGATCTCGTCCCAGTTGGCGACGACGGTGACGGCGTCGTCGGCGCGCACGTCACCGAACACATGGGGGTGGCGGCGCACGAGTTTGTCGTGGACCGCGCCCGTGACATCGGCGATCGTGAACCGCCCTTCCTGCTCGGCGATCGTGGCGTGGAACTCGACCTGGAAGAGCACGTCGCCGAGCTCCTCGACCACGGCCCGCTGCGACGCCGGATCGTCGTCGTCCAATGCCTGCAGCGCGTCGACGAGCTCGAACGTCTCCTCGACGAGATACGGGATGAGCGAGGCGTGCGTCTGCTGGCGGTCCCACGGGCACTGCTCGCGCAGCGTGCGGACGAGCCGGTGGAAGCGCCGGTACCCGGTGTCGGCAGGCGTCGCGCCGGCCGGAACGTAGAGGCACGTCGAGGCGTCAGCGGGGAACGCATCGTCGGCGGCCAGCGCACGCCACGTTGTGGCGACGACCGCCTCGTCGGCGTGGCCCAGCAAGGTGAGCACGACCACGGCATCGTCGTCGGACCCGGCCAGCACAGTTCGCACGCCGCCGAAGGTCTGGCGATCGTGGACGTGGGCGACCAGCAGCGGACCCGAGGCGGCCGGCCCGCCGGAGGTGGTCATCTCGCTGGCGTCGACGAGCCGCACGCCGTCGGCGACGGGATCGACACCGAGCCGCGCCCACGCCAGATCGAGGAAGGACAACGCCGGAAGGACCCGGCAGCGGACACGGCCGTCCGCCAGGAGCGCCCGCACGCTGCGCTCGAGCACGAGCGGAGAGCCTGGCACTGCATAGAGGATCTCGCCGTGGTCGATCGCCGCCGCCACGAGTTCCTCGACGATCGGCGCGTACGCGGCCCGACCAAGCGCGGCGGCATCGAGCAGGACGCCCACATCGACCGCGTCGGGCAGCAG
>JALZMG010000070.1 GCA_030858325.1 Actinomycetota bacterium
TGAAGACCGCCGGCCGATCTGGGCGCGAACTGTCTCCGAGAATGCGCACGGAACGCGCCCAGATCGGGGGATGAGACGATGCGCGCCCAGATGGCGGGGCGGGGCGCGACGGGCGGACCCATAGCACAGCTGGGCCGATTGGTGTTGGACTGGGGCGCCGGTAGCATCGTCAGTCGGCTCGTTCGCGGGTCGGTCCCCGTTCGCCCGTGCCCATCGCTGCCGTAACCGGCCGTGGGGCTCCATGTTCACCCCAGGAGTTCGTCCTGCCCAAGCCCAAGGAAGACGCCATCGTGCTCGAAGGCACGATCCTGGAGTCGCTCCCCAACGCCATGTTCCGCGTCGAGCTGGACAACGGACACAAGGTCCTGGCGCACATCTCCGGCCGCATGAGGATGAACTACATCCGCATCCTGCCGGGGGACAAGGTGCAGGTTGAACTCACGCCCTACGACCTCACACGAGGTCGCATCACGTACCGCTACAAGTGATCGCCGCAGCGAGAGAGACGTCCCGATGAAGGTCCGGCCCAGCGTCAAGAAGATGTGCGAGAAGTGCAAGGTCATCCGCCGGCACGGTCGCGTCAGGGTCATCTGCGAGAACCCGCGTCACAAGCAGCGTCAAGGCTGAAGTCGTAAAGAGGACACGAAGGACCCAGATGGCACGCATCGCCGGCATCGACATTCCCCGCGAGAAGCGGTTGGAGATCGCGCTCACCTACATCTTCGGCATCGGCAAGCCGACTGCGCTGAAGCTCTGCGCCGACCTCGGATTGGACCCCGATACGAAGGTCTCGGCGCTCACCGACGACGAGGTCAGCCGCATCCGTGGCTATGTCGACGAGCACCTGCGGATCGAAGGTGACCTGCGTCGCGACGTGCAGCAGGACATCAAGCGCAAGGTCGAGATCGGCTGTTTCCAGGGCATCCGCCACCGCAAGGGCCTGCCCGTGCGCGGCCAGCGCACCCACACCAACGCGCGCACCCGCAAGGGGCCCAAGCGCACCGTTGCCAACAAGAAGAAGGCCGTGAGGAAGTAAGCGATGGCCAAGCCCAAGCCAGCAGGTCGCCGCCCCCGTCGCCGCGACCGCAAGAACGTCAGCACCGGCGTGGTGCACATCAAGAGCTCGTTCAACAACACGATCGTCTCGATCACCGACCCGGAGGGCAACGTCATCGCGTGGGCGTCGTCCGGCGGCGTCGGCTTCAAGGGCTCGCGCAAGTCGACGCCGTTCGCCGCCCAGCTCGCCGCCGAGCGCGCCGCCAAGGCCGCCCAGGAGCATGGACTGCGCCGCGCCGAGGTCCAGGTCAAAGGACCCGGCTCCGGTCGCGACATGGCCGTGCGCTCCATCCAGAACACCGGCATCGAGGTCACCTCGATCAAGGACGTGACGCCGGTCCCGCACAACGGTTGCCGCCAGCCCAAGCGGCGCCGGGGCTGAGAAAGGGCTGACCATGGCTCGCTACACCGGTCCCAAGGTGCGCCTCTCGCGCCGTCTCGGGACGAACCTCTTCGAGAACGAAAAGGGTCGCCGCGCGCTCGAGCGCCGGCCGTTCCCGCCCGGCATGCACGGCCGCACGCGCCGGCGCAACAACGCCAGTGAGTACCTCGGCCAGCTGCAGGAGAAGCAGAAGGCGAAGTACATCTACGGCGTGCTCGAGCGCCAGTTCCGCCGCACGTACGAAGAGGCCAACCGCCTCGCCGGCCCGACCGGTGAGAACCTGCTGCGCCTGCTCGAGCAGCGTCTCGACAACGTCACGTTCCGTGCCGGCTGGGCGTCCACCCGCCCGCAGGCCCGCCAGCTCGTCAACCATGGACTGATCCAGGTCAACGGGCGGCGTGTGGACATCCCGAGCTACCGCGTCCGCAAGGGCGACGTCGTCTCCCTCTCGCCCAAGGCGCGCAGCATGATCGTCGTCCAGCACAACATCGACGTGCTCGATCGCCGCCTCGTCGGGTGGCTGGAGACCGGCGACGGTGGCAAGCAGGTCACCGTTCGCGACCTGCCTCAGCGCGACCACATCGACGTCCCGGTGCGCGAGCAGCTGATCGTCGAGCTGTACTCCAAGTGACGCCGCCGGCCACCTAGCCGACGCTCAGTTCTCATCCGTCCGCCACCGTCAACGTCTTCAACGAAGGAGCCCGCATCCCCATGCTGGTCATGCAGCGACCCACCATCGAAGCCATCGGCGACGAGACGGGGAGCCGGCAGCGCTTCGCCGTCGGTCCCCTGGAGCCGGGCTTCGGCCACACGTTCGGCAACTCGCTCCGGCGGACGTTGCTGTCGTCGATCCCCGGCGCGGCCATCACGATGGTCCGCTTCGACGACGCCCTCCACGAGTTCGACACCATCGGCGGTGTGGCCGAGGACGTCACCGACATCATCCTCAACCTCAAAGACGTCGTCGTCACCTCGGTATCGCCGGAGCCTGTGACGTGCCGGCTCGACGTCAAGGGCGCGGCGACGATCACCGCCGCCGACATCGAGTGCCCGGCCGACGTCGACGTGCTCAACGGTGACCTCGTCATCGCCACCTTGAACACGAAGGGCCGCCTGGCCATCGACCTCACCGTCGAGCAGGGTCGTGGCTACTCCTCGAGCGATCGGGAGACCGAGACGCGCACGATCGGCGTGATCCCGATCGACGCCATCTTCTCGCCGGTGCGTCGCGTCGCGTTCGAGGTCGAGCCGACGCGCGTCGAGCAGTCGACGAACTACGACCGCCTCGTCATCGACATCCAGACCGACGGCTCGATCTCGCCCGCCGACGCGCTGGCCTCTGCCGGAGCGACGTTGCGCTCGCTGTCCGACCTGGTCGCCTCGATGAGCGACGAGCCCCACGGCCTCGAGCTGGGCGACATCTCCGACGCGGCCGCCAACTCGCCCGATCTCGACCTGCCGATCGAGGACCTCGACCTGTCCGAGCGACCGAGCAACTGCTTGAAGCGGGCGCAGGTGAACACGATCGGCGAGCTGCTGACGAAGAACGAGGACGACCTGTTGAACATCACCAACTTCGGGCAGAAGAGCCTGGACGAGGTGAAGCAGAAGCTCGACGAGCGCGGCCTCTCGCTGCGCAGCTGACGCGCCCCGACCCACGACGACCAAGGACCCATCCCGATGCCCACGCCGCGCAAATCCCGTGCCTTCGGCGGTAGCGCCGCTCATCAGCGCCTGATGATGGCCAACCTCGCCGCGTCGTTGTTCGCCGCCGAGGCCATCGTCACGACCGAGGCCAAGGCCAAGGCGTTGCGCCCGCTCGCCGAGAAACTGATCACCAAGGCCAAGAAGGCCCAGGACGAGGGGCCGATGCGCGTGCACCGGATCCGCCAGATCCAGGGCTACCTCGGCGACCGCGAGATGACCCACAAGCTCGTCAACGATGTCGCTCCCCGCTACACCGACCGCAACGGCGGCTACACCCGCATCCTCAAGCTCGGCGCCCGCCAAGGCGACGCCGCCGAGATGGCCCGCATCGAGCTCATCTAACCCCACCCGCCGTCCCCTCATCCGAGGGTTGAACGGCGCGACCGATCAGCGTCCGCGATGCGGCGAGACGTTCCGCGCGAACGCGGACACTGACCGACGCGTGCGTGACATTTTTCCGCTTCTCGGGGCCGGCCACCCACCCGAGGGGTATGGCCGAGGACGTCATCGCGCTCGTCAATGCCCTGGCGGCGTCGCAGCACGGCGTGATCGGACTCGATCAGTTCCGCTTCCTCGGCGGCACCCGGCATCAGCTGCGTCAGGCGGTGCAGGCGGGTTGGCTGGTGATGGTCGCCCCGCGCGTGTACGCCGTCGCCGGCGCGCCTCCGACGATCGACCGGCTGACGATGACCGGGTTGCTCGCACTCGGTCCCGGCGCGGTCGTGAGCCATGAGGCTGCGGCCCGCCTCCTCGGGTTCGACCGGTCCGCGTCCGACGCGGTCGAGTTCACCGTGCCTCGATCGCGGCGCGGTGTGCGCCTGCCGTTCACGGTGCACACTTCCGTGGCGCTGCCACGCATTGATTGCGTGACGCTCGCCGGCTTCCGCTGCACGTCGGCCACTCGGACGATCCTTGATCTTGCTCACGCCCGGGTGCCGACCGTCCGCCTCGAGGCCGCCATCGACAGCGCCGTGCGCTCTGGTGCGAGTTCGCCGGTCGTCATCGAGCGCCGGCTGGCCGAGTTGCGCGGGCGCGGACGTTTCGGCACGCCGCGGATCGACGCCCTGCTTGCCGATTCGGGCGGGCACACCGTGCTGGAGCGGCGGTTTCTGGAACTCGTGCGGCGGGCTGGCCTACCCCGACCGGCCACCCAGGTCGTGCACCGGCGCGGCGCCCGGACGTTCGCCCGTGTCGACTTCTCTTTCACCGACTCCGGCGTGGTCGTGGAAGTCTCCGGACGGTTGGGGCACGCCTCCGACGCCGAGCGGGCCCGCGACGCCCAGCGGCGCAACGAGCTGCAGACGATCGGCCGTCGCGTCTTCGAGTTCACTGCCCGTCAGGTCTTCGACCGTGCCAACGAGGTCGGTGACGTCCTCGCCCGTGAGCTCCTCGGCCCCTCGTCCGCGTCCGCGCCTGGGTGAGCCGTCGCGCCACTTCACAGACACTGAGCGCGCA
>JALZMG010000071.1 GCA_030858325.1 Actinomycetota bacterium
CTCGTGTGCTGCCTGCCTGATGGCCGCGCCAACCAACCCTCGGCGGCGACGGGGACGGTCATGAGGCCGGCGGTGCTCGATCGCTACGCCGGCGAGGCCGGCTTCGGCGGGGCCGAGGTGCTCGACATCGACGCCGACTTCTTCCGCTTCTACCGCCTGCAATGAGCGGGTGAGGCGGACCGGCGCGGCCGCCTCAGCTCAGTACAGCCAAGGGTCCCGCAGGTCGACGAACTCGACGTTGGCCATCACGGACTCGAACTCGCTCATCTGCGCGGAGAGCTCGGCCGGCGGTGGCTTCGACTCACCCTTGCGCGCCTCCTCCTCGTTCGTGAAGTAGGCGACCTCGACGTAGCTGTCGGCGTCCGTCCACACCCGGATGCCGCCGAGCAGATCAGGTCGCCAGGACGTCGCGTGAGGCTCGAACTGCTCGTCGAGCGCGCGCAGCCGGTCACGGGCCACACCGTGGCCCTTCATGATCTGCACGAAGCGCGCATCGTCGGAACCGCCGGCGAGGAACGTCTCGACGTCGTCGGAGTCCGTGATGCTGACCTCGCCGTCGAAGCAACCTTGCGTCTCTGACCACCACTCACCCTGCTCGGGCCGGGAGCTGTTCGTCGCGGCGTCTGCAGCCGAGTCGAATCGGGCGAACATGACGGCGGTACCGTCGGCCGTCACGCCGGCTGTCGTGCCGAGGAAGCCCTTCGCGCCCGGCCGGAGCTCGGTCATCCAGCGATCGAACTGGCGGCGCAGCCCGCCCTCGTCGGCGACCCGGCCTTCCATCACCTGTACGAACATCATTCCTCCCTCGGCGTTGCTGTGCGGCGCCATCTTCGTCGCCACCGCCCGGCGGCGCAATGGCGGCAAGGGGTCACCGGACGGGCGATCAGCCAGAGGAAGTTCAGCCCATCGGCGCGACGACGCCGATCTGCTCCAAGAGGCCGGGCGTGTCCCAGACCTCCCACGTGGCGGCGATCTTGCCGTCGGCCATGCGGTGGATCGAGATCGCGCTGACGTCGCTCTTCTTCCCGGTCGGTGGTATCGCGTTCAGTTCGCCGACGTGCTCGCCCGTGCCCGTCCAGCGCACCGCGACCATGCCGTCGTCGTCGCTCGAAGAGATGTCGTTGGTCTCCCAGTGGCCGTTGACGCTCCCTTGATGCGGCGCGGCCGGACATGGTTTCCTCCCTCGATGACCCCCATGACGATGCTGCCACCGCCGTCAAGTGCTGGACGACTATTCGGCCGGAGCGTCGACCGTGGCGTCCTACGATCGCTGACCACCACCGACAGTAGAGGGAGGCAGGGATGGCCAGGACGCGCAGGACCCGGTTGAAGCTGTGCACGATCCAGCCCGAGGGCGGCCGCGTCGGGGTGACGCCACGCCAAGCTGGCGAGCAGGTGGCCACGCGCGAGCGCGTCGACAACGTGCGCCTGCACCCACTCAACGGGTCGGGGCAGCGACCCCGCGCGGCGGTCGAACGGTTCAAGTTGTGGCAGACGGGGCGCACGTTGCGCATCTCCTTCCTCGACGGCCAGGCATCCGTGCAGTCCAAGGTCGAGGCCATCGCCATGGAGTGGGCGGCGGTGGCCAACTTGACGTTGCAGTTCGTCAGATCGGGCACGGCTGAGATCCGCGTCAGCTTCGCCGAGGAGGGGTTCTCCTGGTCGACGGTCGGCACCGACGCCCTGACCGTTCCCCGCTCGCGGCCGACCATGAACTACGGCTGGCTCGAGCCGACGACGCCGCTGAAGGAGTATCAGCGCGTGGTGCGCCACGAGTTCGGGCACGCGCTCGGCATGATCCACGAGCACCAGAACCCGGCCGCCCAGGGCCAGATCCCGTGGGACAAACCGAAGGTGTACGCATACTACGCCGAGCAGGGGTGGTCAAAAGAGGACGTCGACTTCAACCTGTTCCAGCTCTACGACGAGAACGACACCAACTTCACGGACTTCGACCCGACGTCGATCATGCAGTACGCAGTGCCAGAGCAACTGACGATCGGCAACTACTCGATCGGCTGGAACACCGAGCTGTCCGAGTTGGACCGTACGTTCATGCGCCGCCAGTACCCCGGCGGGGCCGCAGGAACGGTCGAGTTGGGCGTCGGCGGAGACCGCTACGAGAGCGATCTGTCGGTCGGCGACGAGGTCGACACGTACCGCTTCGAGGCGGCGACCACGGCGACGTACATCATGACCACGACGGGGACGACCGACACCGTGTTGACGCTGCACGGCCCGGACGACCCCGGCATCGTGTTTGCCTGGGACGACGACCGCGGCCGTGACCTCAACGCGCGCATCGTGCGCAAACTGGCTGCCGGCTCGTACTGGCTGTCCGTCAACCACGCCCAGCCCGGCGGCACCGGCACGTACACGATCGGCGTCAAACAACGCAAGGGCTGAGCCGGCACGGGAGGTCCCGGCATCAGGCGCGCGGGCGCGAATCGTCTCATTGACGTTTCTGGGCGCAAATTGTCTCGAATCTGCGACAGACCGCGCCCAGGTTCGACGACATTCGACCGCCCTCGGCACGCGCCAAGATGTCCACCCATGGCGGACGTGCTGCACCTCCAAGTCGTCGCGCCGCACTCGCTCGGTGCGGAGGTGTCGACGTACGTCGAGGAGATCGACGCCGCCTGCAACGTCATCGTGCTCGTCGACGCAGCCCGCCAGCCACGGGGTGACGTCATCACGTTCGACGTTCCGCGGGAGGCGATCAACGACGTGCTCGACCACCTCGAGGCGCTCGGTGTCGCCGAGCACGGCTCGGTCACGGTGTTCCACACCGAGCTGACGATGTCGCGCGCCGCCGAGCGGGCGCACCTTCGCGCGCCCGGCGACCCGGACGACACGGTCATCTGGGACGAGGTCGCCGTCAAGTTACGCCAGGCGGTCAGCGTGACGCTGCCGTTCATCGCCTTTTTCGTCGTCGCCGCCGTCATCGCCGCCGCCGGGGTGCTGACCGACTCGCCGATCCTCATCGTCGGGGCCATGGTCGTCGGCCCCGAGTACGGGCCGCTCGCTGCTGTCGCGTTCGGAATCCACCGTCGAGATGGCTGGTTGATGGGGCGCGGCGCCTTCGCCTTCGGGCTGGGGACGGCGAGCGCCATCGGCGCGGCCACGCTCACGGCGCTGGTCGTCCGCGCGCTCGGGCAGGTGCCCGACCCGTACTCGACGGATCAGCGCCCGCTGACTGCGTTCATCACCGAACCGGATCTGTTCACGGCGCTGGTTGCCGTGGCCGCAGCCGTCGCCGGGATGCTGGCGCTCACGCAGGACCGGGCCGGCACGCTGGTCGGTGTGCTGATCTCGGTGACGACGATCCCGGCCATCGCCGCGATCGGTGTCGGCATCGCCTTCGGCAACGGCGATGAGGTCAGCGGGGCGGCGACGCAGCTCGCCATCAACCTGGGCTGCCTCGTCGCCGTCGGTGTCGTCACGCTGAGCGTCCTGCGGCGGTCGACTCCGCACCTCCGCCACTCCACCGACCCGGTGGCCCCTGCCGCAGGACGGCGGCAACTTCCGCGCCGCTGAACCTGCACTTGTCTACCCCACCTCCGCACCGGACGCCGCAGCGACTCGTTCGCGGCGACGAATCTCCTCGCGCAGGTCACGGAAGTGGTGCACTCGTAGCCGACGTGGCCGGCCAAAGTGCCGCCGCGACGAGCAACTGGACGAGGGAATCGGCCGGGCGCAGCACGGGGATGGCCGCCAGGAACACGGCCGCCGTCACCGCTCGCTGCACGTTGAGCGTGCCGAGTTGCGCAGCCGGAACAGCAGGTGGGCGCCGAGGTAGCCGGCGATGCCGCCGTAGAGCGCGTAGCGGCCGGCGTCGACATGCTCGTGTCCCTCGATGAGCAGCAGCAGCCCCAGCGCCGTGAAGACGATCCCGGCGGCCATCGGCAGGTGCAGGCACGTGTGGGAGTTGCGGGCCAGGCGGGCGCGCTCCAGGCCGGACGCCCGCTGCAGAATGCCCTGGGCGACGATGGCGACGACATCGAAGTACAGCCACCACAGGCACTCGGCGACGGCGAGCCCGAAGACGAGCGCGACCGCGTTGCGCGCCGTCAACTCGGGCGCCGAACTGCCCGCACCGATGGCGACGACGGACTCGCCGATGCGACGATGACGATCAGCCCGAAGCGCTCGGCGAAAGTGCCTCGCGCTCTGCAGCCGCGTTCGGAAGTGGATGGCCCGGTTCGGCACGCCGGCGGGGCGCGGGCTTGCGGCGGCCGCATCAAGTGCGGTGGTCGCGTCGTTCGGAAGTGGATGGCCCGGTTCGGCACGCCGGCGAGGCACGGGCTTGTGGCGGTCTCATCGAGCACGGTCCCTGCTTCGGCCGGTGGAGGTCGGGTACCGTGGCCGGCGTGGGACTGTTTCGCCGGGCGACGCCGACGGACTCGGCCGCGGTCGAGCAGATGAAAGCGGAGCTGGCGACGTTGCGAGCCGCCCTCGACGAGCAGCGCGCCGCGACCTCGGCGATCGCCCGCCAGCTGCGCCTACGCCCCGAGGAGGTGCCGACGGCCGTGCGTCTCGACGAGCTGGCAGCGCAGCTGAGCGCGCTGGATCAGCGCGTGACGTCGGTGTCCACAGAGCTGGCCAACCAGGTCACCGAACTCGGCCACGACATCGATGCCGCCGGCGGGCACCACAACGGCAACGGCGCGGGCGAGGCCGTCATCGGCGAGCTGCACGACGGCCAGGTCCGCTTGGCGACCGAGCAGGCGCGCTACCAGATCGCGTTTCGCGAAGACCTGGCCCGCCTCGCCGAGCAGCTTCGCCGCCCCGGCGCGCCGTAGCTGCCCCGCCCAGCACCTCGTCCGTTCTCGCCCTCGGTCAGCCGGCGGGGTCGAGGAGGGCCAGCGCCTGGTCGACGAGCGCGGACGCCTCGTCGATCTTGGCCTGGTACTCGCCGAGGTCGCCGGCGGCCAATGCCTCTTCGGCCTCGGCGAGCAGCGCGTCGGCCTCGGTGAGGAGCGCGGCGGGGTCCTCGCCACCTGCCGCCGGCTCCGTCTCCGGATCCGTCGACGGGTCGTCGGTGGCCGCCGACGCGCCCTGGCCGCCGACCCGGTCGCCGAGGTCGCCTTCGAAGCCGGGGAAGACCTTGCCCAACGCCTCGGCGAGGGAGTCGCCGAAGGCCGCATCGCCCTCGTGGGAGACGATGACGAAGCGGTATTCGGTGACCGTGCTGCGCTGCGCCGAGCTCTGCTGCACGGCGGCGTAGAACGGCCGCACGTACAGCAGCCCTCCGGCGACCGGCACCATCTGCAGGTCGCCGAAGCGGACCTCGTTGCCGCCGCCCGTCTGGAACGTGATCTGTTGGGCGATGGTCGGCGTCGAGTCGATGCGCCGGTCGACCGAACGCGGCCCCTCCGGCAGCGGGTCGCCGGTCATCACGTACGCCTTCAGCCGCCCGTACGTCTCCGGATCGCTGGACGCGGTCATGAAGGCCTGCAGCTCCGTGCGGCCGTCGTTGCGGGAGAACGGCACGAACGGCCGCAGCAGGACGAACTCGCGCGCGCCGCCCTCATCCAGGCCGTTGCGGAACATCGTGTAGTACGGCACGAAGCGGTCAGTCGATGCCTCCGTCGCCAGGTCGCTCACCGCCTGTGTCTCGCCGGCGACCGTGGTCGGCGCCTGCGTCGTCGTGGCGTCCTCGCGCGGGTTGATGCCCGGGGCCTGCGCGACCGACCAGGCGCCATCACGTTCGAAGAAATCGGCCGGGTCGAGCTGGTACTTCGAATAGACGTCGGTCTGCACCCGGAACAGGTCCTCCGGGTAGCGCAGGTGCTCGGCCAGTCCGGCCGGCATGTCACTGGCCGGCGTGAACATGTCGCCGAACGTCGCCTCCCACGCCTGGATGATCGGATCCTCGTTGTCGACGGTGTAGAAGCGCACGGAACCGTCGTACGCGTCGACGACGGCCTTCACGCTGTTGCGGATGTAGTTGGCGTCACGGGAGATCCCGCTGTCACGGGTCAGCTGGACGGCGTTGCCGACGCGCTGCCCGTAGGGGTAGTTGCTCGTCGACGTGTACGCGTCGACCACCCACAGCACCCGGCCGTCGATGATGACCGGGTAGGGGTCGCCGTCGTAGGACAGGAACGGGGCGAGCTTCGTCAGCCGGTCGCGGACGTTGCGCACCCACAGCATCTGGGAATCGCTCTCGATGGCGCCCGAACCGAGCACGTTGTAGTCG
>JALZMG010000076.1 GCA_030858325.1 Actinomycetota bacterium
ACGACGGCGACCGGCTGCTCGCTGTGTACGAGGTGGCCGATGACGTCGCGCACCTTCGTCGCCCTGGCGACGCGGACCATCCCCGCCCCATCGTCAAGCGGGCTCATGATCGACTCCACGGTGACGACATGCGAGCGCGGCACGTCGCGCACGAAGTTGCGCACGTACTCGTCGGCTGGCGCGGCGACGACCTCCTCCGGCGTGCCGACCTGCACGAAGCGCCCGTCGCGCATGATGGCGATGCGATCACCGAGCCGCAGTGCTTCCGCCAGGTCGTGCGTGATGAACACCATCGTCCGCTTGACCTCACGGCGCAGGCGGACGACCTCGTCCTGCATGTCGCGACGGATCAGTGGGTCGAGCGCGGAGAACGGTTCGTCGAACAGCAGGACCTCCGGTTCGGTGGCCAATGCCCTGGCCAGTCCGACCCGTTGCTGCATCCCGCCGGAGAGCTGGTCGGGTCGCGCCGCGCCGAGACCGTGCAGACCGACGAGCTCGAGCATCTCCTCGGCCCGCGCCCGCCGCTGGCGCTTGTCCATGCCGCGCACCTCGAGTCCGAACGCCACGTTGTCGACGAGCGTGCGGTGGGGGAGCAGTCCGAAGTGCTGGAAGACCATGCTCACGCGGTGGCGGCGCAACTCGCGCAGCTCGTCGTCACCGGCCGCGGTGACGTCGGTGTCCCCGATGCGGATCGTGCCCGCCGTCGGCTCGATCAGCCGGGTCAACGTGCGCACCAACGTCGACTTGCCGCTGCCGGACAGGCCCATCACGACGAACACCTCGCCGGGCGCCACGTCGAGGTCGATCTCGCGCATGGCCACCACGTTCCCCGTCGCCGCCTCCAGCTCGCCGCGGGGCAGGTCAGCCTGCGCCGAGCCGACGATCCGCTGCGGCTTCGGCCCGTACACCTTCCACAACCCGCGCACCGAGATCGCGCTGTCGTGCACCCCTTCCCCCATCGCGCCGAGTGTAAAGAGTTGCGGACAGATGGTCAGGCGACGTGCGTCGGACTTCTGGGCGCGGAAGTTCTCATTCTGGGAACGTCCGCGCCCAGATCGCCCGATGAGACGATTCGCGGCTCGGATCGGGCACGATGGCGGGCGGTGTACGACTTCGTGATCGTCGGGGGAGGCTCGGCCGGATCGTCGCTGGCCAACCGGCTGAGCGCCGACCCGTCCAACCGCGTCCTCGTGCTGGAGGCGGGGCGGCCGGACTATCGCTTCGACGTGTTCATCCACATGCCAGCGGCGTTGATGTTCCCGATCGGCAACCGCTTCTACGACTGGAAGTACGAGTCCGAGCCGGAGCCGCACATGAACGGCCGGCGCGTCTACCACGCCCGTGGCAAGGTGCTCGGCGGCTCGTCGAGCATCAACGGGATGATCTTCCAGCGCGGCAACCCGCTCGACTACGAGCGCTGGGCCGCCGACCCGGGCATGGCGGACTGGGACTTCGCCCACTGCCTGCCGTACTTCAAGCGCATGGAGGACACGCTCGCCGCCGCGCCAGACGACGAGTACCGCGGCCACGACGGCCCGCTCGTGCTCGAACGCGGCCCGGCGACGAATCCACTGTTCGCCGCGTTCTTCGAAGCCGTGCAACAGGCCGGCCATCCGTTGACGACCGACGTCAACGGCGCGCGCCAGGAGGGGTTCGCCGCGTTCGACCGCAACGTGCATCGCGGCCGGCGCCTCAGCGCCTCGCAGGCCTACCTGCGCCCGGTGCGCGGCCGTCCGAACCTCGACGTGCGCTGCCGGGCAACCGTCAGCCGGCTGCTCGTCGACGGTCACCGGGTCACCGGCGTGGAGTACGCGCGCCCCGGTCGACGCCACGAACGGGTCACGGCCGGCGAGGTCATCCTCTGCGGCGGGGCGTTCAACTCGCCGCAGCTGCTGCAGGTTTCGGGCATCGGCGCCGCCGACCACCTGCGCTCGGTCGGCGTCCGCCCCCTGCACGACCTGCCCGGCGTCGGCGAGCACATGCAGGACCACCTGGAGGTCTACGTCCAGCACGCCAGCACGCAGCCGGTCTCCCTGAACCCGCTACTGCAGTGGCGCCATCGGCCGTGGATCGGCCTGCAGTGGCTGGCCCGCCGCGGGCCCGGCGCGTCGAACCACTTCGAGGCCGGCGGCTTCCTCCGCAGCAACGACGACGTCGCCTACCCCAACTTGATGTTCCACTTCCTGCCGATCGCCGTGCGCTACGACGGCTCCGCGCCCGCCGGCGGGCACGGCTACCAGGTGCACATCGGGCCGATGTACTCCGACGCCAGAGGCTCCGTGCGCATCACCTCGCCCGATGCGCGCGTCAAGCCGGCGCTGCGCTTCAACTACCTGTCGACCGCGCAGGACCGGCGGGAGTGGGTCGAGGCGATCCGCCACGCCCGCCACATACTCGGCCAGCCGGCGTTCGCGCCGTTCGACGGCGGGGAGATCTCGCCGGGACCCGACGTGGCGAGCGACGAGGACGTGCTGGCGTGGGTCGCGCGAGACGGCGAGACGGCGCTGCACCCGTCGTGCACATGCCGCATGGGCGTCGACGACATGTCGGTGCTCGATCCGGCGACGATGCGCGTGCACGGCCTCGACGGCGTACGTGTCGTCGACGCGTCGTCGATGCCGTACGTCACGAACGGCAACATCTACGCGCCGGTGATGATGGTCGCCGAGAAGGCGGCCGACCTGATTCTCGCGGCCACGCCGCTGGCGCCGGAACACGTCGACTTCCATCGCCACCGACTGTCCTGATAAGGAGCGTGCGTGGACACGATGACGAACTCGACAGGCGACGTCGAACGCACGCCCGGCGGGGCGGTGTTGATGGACGGCAACCGGCTGCGTGACGAGACCGTTGCCCGTCTACGCGCGGAGATCGAAGCGGCCGGTTCGCCGCCCGTGTGCCTGGCGACCGTGCTCGTCGGCGACGACCGCCCGAGCCACATCTACGTGCGCAGCAAGCACCGCAAGGCAGAAGAAGCGGGCATGCAGTCGAAGGGTGTCGCCCTCCCCGGATCGGCCACGCAGGCCGAGGTCGAAGACGCCGTTTCCGCACTCGTCGCCGATCCGGCCGTCCACGGCATCCTCGTCCAGCTGCCTCTGCCGCCCGAGCTCGATCCAGAGCCGGTCCTCGCGCTGCTGCCACCGGAGAAGGACATCGACGGTCTGACCGAGCGCTCGATGGGGCGGCTCGTCCGTGGTCTTCCCGGTCACGTTCCGTGCACGCCGCTCGGCGTGATCCGTCTGATGGAGCGTTACGGCGTGCCGACGTCGGGGCAGCGCGCCGTCGTCGTCGGCCGCTCGACGCTCGTCGGACTGCCGATGGTCCTGCTGCTCGCCCGCAAGGGTGTCGATGCCACCGTCACGCTGGCCCACAGCCGCACGCCCGAACTCGTCGAGGTCTGTCGCCAGGCGGACATCCTCATCGCCGCTGCCGGCGCGGCACGCATGATCACCGCCGACCACGTGCGCCCCGGGGCGGCCGTGATCGACGTCGGCGTCTCGCGCACGGAGTCGGGCATCGTCGGCGACGTGGACTTCGAGCCCGTCTCGCGCGTCGCCAGCGCGATCACGCCGATGCCCGGCGGGACCGGCCCGATGACGATCGGGTGCCTCCTGGAGAACACCGTCGTCGCCGCCCGGCTGCTCGGCGATTTTCCGGCCTGACTCCGAGGTTCGTGGCGGGAATTCCCGCCATAACTCCGACGGAAACCTCGTGAGAATCCCATTCTTGCCCGTCTTGTGGAACGGGTCCGCATTGTGGAACACTGAGTGGCATGCCGGGAGTGCAGTCCGTCGAGCGGGCGTTCTCGATCCTGCGCTGTCTCGCCGGTGGGCCGGCCGGGTTGTCCGAGGTCTCCGAGCGGGTCGACCTGCCGAAGAGCACCGTCTCCCGGCTGCTGTCGACGCTGCAGGAGTTGGGCGCCGTCGAGCAGTCGGGATCCGGGGCGACCTATCGCGTCGGCGACGCGATGATCGACATCGCCGCCGGCGCACTGCCGGGGCGCAACCTGATCCACGTTGCCAGGCCACACCTCGTCGAGCTCGTCGAGGCGCTCAGCGAGACGGCGGGGCTGTCCGTGCTCGACGGGCGGGAGGTCGTCTACCTCGACCAGGTTGATGCGGACAACCCGGTGCAGGTCCGCGACTGGACCGGTGAGCGCATCCCCGCCCACGCCGCGTCGTCCGGGCTCGTGCTCCTCGCCCACCTCCCGAAGAGTGATCGCGAGCGGTATCTCGCCGGCCCGCTGGATGGGCTGACCGGCGGCGTGACGACTGACGCCGGAGCGCTGCGACGCCGTCTCGGCGACATCGCGCGGCTTGGCGTGGAATGGACGTGCGAGGAGTTCCTGCCGGGCATCAGCTCCGTCGCCGCTCCCGTGTTTGGCGCGGGTCCGGAGGCGGTGGCCGCCGTGCACGTGCATGGCCCCGCCTACCGCTTCCCGGCCGCCGGAGCGCACGACGACATTGCCGACCTCGTCGCCGACACGGCCCGGCGCATCAGCGCCCGCCTCGTCGGCCTCCTCCAGCCTGCCTCGTCGACACCCGCGATCTGAACCGCGTTGAGCAGGAAGGTGGTCGCGTCGTTGACAGGTGGATGGCCCGGTTCGGCACGCCGGCGAGGAACGAGCTTGCGGCGGCCGCATTGAAAAACGTTCTGACGTCGTTGCCCATCCTCGACGGCGACGACATCGCCCGGTTGTTGCCGTACGGCGTCCTCGTGGATGCGCTGGAGGCCGGCCACCGTGAGCCGCCACCCGTGGCCCGCCGCGTCGTGTTCGGCCCTGAGGGCAGCGATCAGTCGTTCCTCGGGCTGCCGGCGTGGCTGCCCGGAGAGGCGATCGGCGTGAAGCTCGTCACCGTGATGCCGGCCAACCCGGCAGCGGGCAAGGCATCGGTGCAGGCGCTCTACGTGTTGTTCGACGGTGTCGACGGCGCGCCGCTCGCGTTGCTCGACGGGACCGAGCTGACGTACCGCAAGACGGCCGCCGACTCGGCGCTCGGCGCCCGCCACCTGGCCCGCCACGACGCGGCCACGCTGCTGATGGTCGGTGCCGGCGGGTTGGCCCCCCACCTCGTCGCCGCCCATCGCGTCGTGCGCCCTTCGATCGAGCGCGTCCTCGTCTGGAACCGCACCCCGGAGCGGGCCGAGACGGTCGCCAGCGCCGTCGGCGGGACGGTCGCCACGGACCTCGCCGCTGCCGTCGCCGCCGCCGATGTCGTCTGCACGGCGACGATGACGGCGACACCGCTCGTCTCCGGCCGCTGGCTGCGGCCAGGCACGCACCTCGACCTGGTCGGCGCGTTCCTCCCGGATCACCGCGAGGTCGACGACCACGCCGTGACGGCTGCGGAGATCTACGTCGACGATCGACTGGCCACGCTGACCGAGGACGGCGACCTCGTCATCCCGCTGGCCGCCGGGTTGATCGACGAGTCCGCCGTCCGCGGCGACCTCTGGCAGCTGTGCCGTGGCGACGTCCCCGGGCGCACGGATGACGAGGCGATCACGCTGTTCGAGAACGGCGGTGGCGGCCACCTCGACCTGATGGCCGCGCGCTGCGCGTGGCGACGCCACGTGGACGGGTCGTCATGACCGCCGACGCGCCGACCGAGTTCCCACACGTCTTCACGCCGCTGCAGCTGCGCCACCGCACGCTCGCCTGCCGCATCAACTTCGGGGCGCACACGACGAACATGGCCGAGGCCGGACGGCCCGCCGACCGTCACGTCGCCTACTACCGCGAGCGGGCGCTCGGCGGCGCGGCGATGATCGTCGTCGAGCCGGTCCCCGTCCACCGCACCGCCGTGCTGACGCGGGGAAACTTCCTCGTGGACGACGACGGCGGCATCCCGTCGTTTCGCCGGTTGACCGAGGAGTGTCACGAAGCCGGCCAGCAGTCCGGCGGCGGCGTGACGATGATCCAGCAGCTGTACCACGTCGGCCAGCACGGCGACGCCGACAACTCGTTCCAGCCCAACTGGTCGCCGTCCGGCCTACCTTCGCTCCACGATGCCGACGGCAGCCACGCCGTCAGCGAAGCGGACATCGACGAAGTGCTCGACGGGTTCACGGCCGCCGCCCGCCGGGCGCGCGAGGCCGGCTTCGACGGCGTCGAGATCTTCGCCGCCTACCACGCGCTCGTCGACCAGTTCTGGACGCCGTGGTCGAACCGCCGTGACGACCGCTGGGGTGGCTCCCTGGAGAACCGGGTGCGCTTCTCGGCGACGTTGTTGCGGCGCATCCGCAGCGCCTGCGGCGACGACTTCGTCGTCGGCCTGGCCGTCAACGCCGACCCGCAGTCCGACGGCTCGCTGACGGTGGCAGAGCTGCAAGAGATCGTCGCCTGGCACGACGAACGAGCGCTGATCGACTACGTGTCCTGCGGCACCGGCAGCTACTTCGACTTCCATCCCCTGATGCCGACCTCGCTGTACCCGGCCCGTCTCGGCGAGCCGTTCGCAGCCGCGCTGAAGGAGGTCGTCACGCATGCCGTCGTGCAGGCCGAGAGCCACATCCGCACACCCGAAGGTGCCGAAGCCGTGCTCGCCGCCGGCCACGCCGACATGGTCTCGATCGTGCGCGGCCAGATCGCCGACCCCCACCTCGTGGCCAAGGCCCGCGCCGGCGACGCCGCGCGCGTCCGCCCGTGTATCTCCTGCAACCAGCTGTGCTGGGGCCGTCGCTCGCGTGACTACTGGATCTCCTGCCTCGTCAACCCGTCGACGGGGCGGGAGCACGAGTGGGGCGGCGACCGCTTCGACCGTTCGCCGGCCCCGGCGCGCGTGCTCGTCATCGGTGGCGGTCCGGGCGGCCTGGAAGCGGCTCGCGTCGCCGCCGCGCGTGGCCACGACGTCACGCTCGTCGAGGCCGCCGAAGAGCTCGGCGGCCAGTGGCGCCTGGCCGGCCACCAACCGTCACGAGGACAGATCCTCGACCACCTCGACTGGTACGGGCACGAACTGGCCCGACTCGGGGTCACCGTGCAGTGCGGTCGGACCGCCGACGTCGATCTGGTGCGGGCCGCCGCAGCCGACCACGTCGTCGTGGCCACCGGTGCGGAGCCGGCGCGCGCCGGGTT
>JALZMG010000085.1 GCA_030858325.1 Actinomycetota bacterium
CTGGAGAGGAGACGGGATGCACTGAACGCCGTAGCGATCTCCACCGCTCGTCCATCGACGTCACCACCCGGAATGTGGCCGATGTCGAGCAGCCCCGTCGTCGGCGCCGAGTACGCCTGCACGACACCGGGCTCGAGGAACTGCGTCGGCAGCATGACGGCCACTCCGTAGACATGGGCGAATCGGCGCAGTGCCATCGTCTCGTTGACCACACCGTTCTGGACGCACACCACCGGTGTCGTCGTTGGCACCACGGCGGCGAGGTCGGCAAGCGCGGCCGCGGTGTCCTGGGTCTTCATCGCCACCAGCACGACGTCGTCGGCGCCGAGATCGATCTCGGCTGGCGAAGCGACGCACGGCAGTGGCAGCACGACGGTGTCGTCGGGGTCCTCCACGCGCAACCCGTTGGTGCGAATGGCATCGAGGTGGCGACCACGGGGGATCAACGTGACGTCGTGACCGTGCTGCGCCAATCGCCCACCGAGCACCCCGCCGACGGCGCCGGCGCCGTAGACCACGAAGCGCATGCCCGCAGCCTCGCACGCTTCACCGCTAGGGTCCCGCCATGGCGCTGCCCAAGGTGTGTGGCATCGAGACGGAGTACGCCATCGTCGTCCGTGGGGCCGAGAACAATCCGGTCTCTGCGTCCTCGCTCCTGATCAACGCCTACGTCGCCGCCACCACGAATCGCCGTGACGGACGTGTCGGTTGGGATTTCGACGACGAGCAGCCGGCCAACGACGCGCGTGGCTTCTCGATGGAAGACGCGATGGCCCCCGAGATCGAGACGACGCTCGTCAACGCCGTGCTGACGAACGGTGCTCGCTACTACGTGGATCACGCCCACCCGGAGATCTCCACCCCTGAGGTGACGACCGCCCTCGAGGCGGTGTGCTTCGACCGCGCCGCCGAGGAGATCGTGCGCCGCTCGATGGCTCTCGCCACGCTGAAGCTCGTCGCCGCGTCGGCCGGTCGGCCGGAGGTCGTCGTCTACAAGAACAACTCCGACGGCAAAGGCAACAGCTATGGCTGCCACGAGAACTACCTGCTTGCCCGGGAGACGCCGTTCGGTCGCATCGTCGCCCAGGTGAGCCCGCACTTCGTGACGCGGCAAGTGTTCTGTGGCGCCGGCAAGGTCGGCTGCGAGTTGCCAGGCGTGCCCGATGACGACGTGCCGTACCAGCTGAGCCAGCGAGCCGACTTCTTCGAGGAGGAGGTCGGGCTGGAGACGACGCTGAAGCGCCCCATTGTCAACACCCGGGACGAGCCACACTGCGACGCCCAGAAGTACCGCCGGCTGCACGTCATCGTCGGCGACGCCAACATGAGCGAGGTCGCCACCTATTTGAAGGTCGGCACCACGGCGATCGTGCTGGCGATGATCGAAGACGACGCGCTCGGCGAGGACTGGCTGCTCGCCAACCCCGTCCCGGCGATCCGCCACGTCAGCCACGATCCGACCCTGCGACGTACCGTCGTGCTGCGCGATGGGCGGCGGGCCACGGCACTGGAGGTGCAGTTCGGCCTGCTCGAGCGGGCGACCAAGTACGAGCAGTCGCACGGCCTGGCCTGCGTCGACGAGTCGGTCGGCGCCGACGTGCTGGCGCGCTGGGAACGCGTGCTCGCCGGCCTCGAGCGCGACCCGTCGTCGGTCGCCGACACGGTCGACTGGGTCGCCAAGCGCCGCCTCGTCGACGGCTACGCGGCGCGCCACGGTGTGACGCCCGGCGCGCCGCGCCTCAAGGCGATCGACCTGCAGTACCACGACATGCGTCCGGACCGCGGGCTCGCCGCCCGCGCCGGCCTGGCGACACTCGTCGACGCTGACGCCGTGGAGCGGGCGATGACCGAGCCGCCGACGACGACCAGGGCGTACTTCCGTGGCCGTTGCCTGGCCAAGTACCCGGACGAGATCGTGGCCGCCAACTGGGACTCGATGGTCTTCGACATCGGGCGCGAGCCGCTGCGCCGGGTCCCGATGATGGAGCCTCTGCGTGGAACCGCAGACCACGTGGCTAGGTTGATCGACGAGAGCGA
>JALZMG010000100.1 GCA_030858325.1 Actinomycetota bacterium
CCCGCCGCCACGCTGGTCTACGCCGCCGATGGCGATGGCGTCGACGACGCCAATCGGGCGCCCCTCCGGCGCGACGTGGCGCTCGACGACCTCGGGGACCACGTCGCCGAGCGAGGCAACCCGGGCAACGAGCAGCGTGTGCTGTGTGCCGAGGTGGCGGTGCCCCGCGGCCTGCTGGCGACGGGGCTCGTCCTGGTCGACACGCCCGGCGTCGGGGGCCTCGGGTCGGCGCACGCCGCCGGCACGATCGCTGAGCTGCCGATGGCCGATGCCGTGCTGATGGTGTCGGACGCCGCCCAGGAGTACTCCGCGCCTGAGATCGAGTTCCTCCGCCACGCCATGAAGCTCTGTCCCAACGTCGCCTGCGTGCTCACGAAGACGGACCTGTATCCGCACTGGCGGCGCATCGCCGAGCTCGACCGGGTGCACCTCACCGGTGCCGGGATCACCGCGCCCCTCTTCCCCGTGGCCTCCACCTTGCGCCTGCGGGCTGCGGCCGCCGCCGACCAGGAGCTCAACGACGAGTCGGGGTTCCCGGCGCTCGTCGGCTACCTCCAGGGGCATGTCCTCGACCACGCCGAGCAACTGGCCCGCCGTTCGGTCGCCCACGACGTGCAACATGCCGTCGAGCACCTGACCATCTCGCTGCACGGCGAGCTTGCCGTCCTGCGCGACCCGGTCCACGAACAGGAGCTGATTGCGCGACTGGAAGAGGCGCGCGCCCGCTCCCAGGCGCTGAAGCGAAGCTCCGCTCGTTGGCAGACGGGCCTCAACGACGGGATGACCGATCTGCACTCCGACATCGAGTACGACGTGCGTGACCGTACCCGCCTGATCATCCGGGAGGCGGACGAGCTCATCGACTCCGCCGATCCAGCGCAGATCGCCGAGCAGTTCGACCAGTGGTTCCAACAGCGCAGCGCAGAGGCCGTGGCCGCCAACTTCGTCTGGGCGCACGAGCGCACGGAGTGGCTGGCCGCACAGGTCAGCGACTACTTCGCCGATGTCGGTGCCGGCATGCCCGAGCTGCACACGGCGGAGACCGCGCACGTGCTCGATCCGGTCCCACCAATGCCCGAGGTCGCCGACGACAACACCTCGTTCGCCGGCAAGGTCATCATCGGGATGCGCGGATCCTACGGTGGCGTGCTGATGTTCGGGTTGTTGACCGGGCTGGCGGGGTTCGCCTTGATCAACCCGCTGTCGCTCGGTGCCGGCCTCGTGCTCGGGAAGCGGGCGTACAACGAGGACAGAGCGGCCAAACTCAACAGGCGGCGGCAGGACAGCAAGGCCGGGGTCCGCCGGCAGATCGACGACGTCAACCTCCACGTGATCAAACAGGCCAAGGATCGGCTCCGCCAGGTACACAGACTGCTGCGCGATCACTTTCTCGACGTGGCCGGGGAGATGGTGCGCTCGCTGGACGACGCGATCGGCGCGGCGCAGGCGGCGGTCAAGATCGGTGCCGATGACCGCGGACGACGGATCATCGAGATCACCGTCGTCCTCAAGCAGCTGGACGGCCTGCAGCGACAGGCCAGCGAGCTCTCGGCAGCACCGGCGATGGCCCGGACTTCAGCGGCGGCGACACCAGCCGCATGAGTACCGTCACCGAGACGGCTGAGCGATCGGGGATGGAGCACGCCGTGCGCGACGTGTTGCGTCATGCGATGGCGGTCTATGCCGACGACCCGGCCGCCACCGCCGTGCTGGGGGGCCACCTCGATCGTCTCGATGAACCGTTGCGCGTGGCGATCGCCGGGAAGATGAAGTCAGGCAAGTCGACGTTGCTCAACGCCCTCATCGGCGAGGAGATCGCACCGACCGATGCCAGCGAATGCACACGTGTCGTCACGTGGTACGAGCATGGGCCACGTCCGCGTGTGACGCTGCACCCGACCGCCGGTCCGTCCCGCGAGCTGGCGATCCGCCGTGCTGACGGGCGCCTGGCGTTGGACCTCGGTGAGGACTCCCCAGAGCAGATCGATCGCCTGGAGATCGAATGGCCATCGCCCAGCCTGCGCCCCACCACGCTCGTCGACACGCCGGGCATCGACTCCCCGTCCGCTGCTGTGTCGCAGCGCACGACGAGGTTCTTGACGCCGGAGGACGAGCCGTCGGCGGCCGACGCGATCGTCTATCTCCTGCGCCACTTGCACGCTTCCGACGTGCACTTCCTGGAGTCGTTCCGCGACACCGCGCTCGGGCGGGCGACGATGGTCAACACCGTCGGCGTGCTCTCGCGGGCCGACGAGATCGGCGCTGGGCGGATCGACGCGTTGCTGTCGGCCCGAGTGGTCGCCGCTCGGTACCGGGATCATCCGGTCGTCCGCCAGCTCTGCTCGACGGTGGTGCCGGTGGCCGGGCTGCTGGCGCAAGCAGGACGCACGCTGCGCCAATCGGAGTACGCGGACATCGAGGCGCTGGCCGGGACCCCGCGCGACGTGACCGAGGGGATGTTGATCTCGGTGGACCGATTTGTCCGGGCCGACGCGCCGGTGCCCGTCCCGGCCGAGCAGCGGGCGGCGCTCTTGGACCGGCTTGGCGTGTTCGGCGTGCGGCTGGCCATCACGTTCGTGCGCGCGGGGATGCGCGACGCCACGGCCCTTGCCCAAGAACTGGCGCGTCGCAGCGGGCTGGATGAGGTCCGCCAGCTGCTGACCGTCCAGTTCAGCGAACGCAGCGGGCTGCTCAAGGGTCGGTCCGCCGTGCTCGGCCTCGAGCGAGTGCTGCGTGATCGGCCCCGGGCCGGCACGGAGGCGATCAGCGCAGTCGCGGAACGGATCGTGGCCGAGGCCCACGAGTTGCGCGAGCTCACCCTCCTCCACGCGCTGCGCGGGTCGCGCGTCAGCTTCGCCGCCTTCGGCACGGGCGAGGACCTCGTCGCCGAGCGGCTGCTCGGGGCAGCAGGCATCGCGCCCACCCGCCGACTCGGGCTCGGTCCCAACACGACCGACGCCGAGCTGCGCGCAGCCAGTCGGGACGCAGTGCGCGTCTGGCGCGCCCGGGCAGCGAGCACGCTGGTCGATCCCGAGACGACCGCCGCCTGCCACGTCGTCGTGCGGAGTTGCGAGGGCGTACTCGCCGACCTCTGATTCCTCGTCGCCTGAGAGCGGGTGCCGGCGCCGGGTCACTGACGCAGGCGGAGGCGGAACCAGGCGTTCGGCGCAGGCAGGAACATCGTCACCATCCCGGCCACCATGAAGACCTGTTGCGCGATGATGGCGAGCAGCAGCCAGACCCTTGACTCGATGGCGCCGACCGTCAGCAGGGTCGCACCCACCGCCGTCACCGGCAGGGTCACGACACCGACGATGGCGAGCAGGCCACGAGCCCAGTTGCGGCGGCCCGCCATCAGCAGTGCGAGTAGCAGCACGGACTCGGCGAACAGTCCGATCAACCCGAGGGAGATGGCGATGGTGCCGTTGATGGCGGTCTTCAGCGCGGCGCCGTCGACATCCGGATCTTCTGCGCGCATGGTCGTCTCGAGCAACGCCCGCACCCCTCCGAGGTGGAAGATGAAGTAGCCGATGATCAAGAAGCCGCACAGACCGCTCAGGATCCAGAGAGCGACGGCGAGGGTGAGCACGCGCGGGCGAGGCTTCATGAAATCGAGCAGCGGCGAGGGCAGCGCCGAGGCCTTCGCCGGCCGGGCCGGCGGCCCCTCGCTGTCGGCGGACGGCGCCAGCGCGGCCGGGTCGTCGCC
>JALZMG010000104.1 GCA_030858325.1 Actinomycetota bacterium
ACTTCGAGGCGTTGAACATGCCGGCCAGCCATCCGGCGCGCAGCGACTGGGACACACTGTTCGTCGAGCACGGCGAGCCCGGCCGCACGGTGCTGCGCACCCACACGTCACCCGTGCAAATCCGGGCGATGCTCGACGCCGAGCCGCCGATCTACATCGTCGCCCCCGGCCGCGTGTTCCGGCGGGACACCCCGGACGCCACGCACATGCCGGTGTTCCACCAGATCGAGGGGCTCGTCGTGGACCGTGACATCAGCATGGCCGACCTGGCGGGCACGATCGAGGCCTTCACGCAGGCGTTCTTCGGGACCGGGTTCACGTCCCGCCTGCGCCCGAGCTACTTCCCGTTCACCGAGCCTTCGGCCGAGTTCGACATCCGCACGCCGTCCGGGGAGTGGCTGGAGCTCGGCGGCTGCGGGATGGTCCACCCGAACGTGCTGCGTGCCGGGCGGATCGATCCGGAGGAGTGGAGCGGCTTCGCGTTCGGCTTCGGCATCGATCGCATGGCCAAGGAACGCCACGCCGTCGGGGACCTGCGCGAGATGTTCACCGGTGACATCCGTTTCGCCGAGCAGTTCTGAGAGATCCTGATGAAGATCCTCTTGTCCTGGCTGCGCGAGTACGTCCCCTTTGCCGGCGATGCGGGCGAGGACCTCGACGCGCTCGCCGCGACCCTCGCCGGACTCGGCCTGCCCGTCGAGGACGTCGCCCGCCTCGGCGGCGTGCCCGGCGTCGTCACCGCGCGCGTCGTGCGGACCGAGTCGCCCGCGGACGCGACGAACGTGCAACGAGTCTGGGTGAGTGTCGGCGACGGACACGATCGCCACGTGTGGTGCGGGGCGTTCAATTTCGGCCCAGGCGACGTCGTGCCGCTGGCACAGATCGGTGCGGAAATGCCCGACGGTCGCACGATCGGGCGTCGTGGCATCCTCGGCATCGACTCCGACGGCATGCTCTGCTCGCCGCGCGAGCTGGGCCTCGGCGACGACCATTCGGGCATCCTCGTGCTGCCCGCCGACGCGCCGCTCGGCGTGCCGTACGGCGAAGCCATCGGTCGTGCCGACGACGTCGTGCTGGACATCGACGTGACTCGCAACCGGCCCGATTGCTGGTCGTACATCGGCATCGCGAGGGATCTCGCCGCGGCCACCGGTGTCGAACTCCTCCGTCCTCCGGCGCCGACCCCGACCGTCGTCGGCGACGAGCCGCGCACGACGGTGGACATCGTCGCCGGCGACGCCTGCGCCCGCTTCACCTCGACCGTGCTCTCCGGCGTCCATGTCGCCCCGAGTGCGCGATGGATGGCCGAGCGCCTGACAGCGGCAGGCATGCGGCCGATCAACAACGTCGTCGACGTCAGCAACTACGTGATGCTCGAGCTGGGCCAGCCCAACCACGCCTACGACCTGGCCACGCTCGGCGGGCACGGGTTCCGCATCCGCTTCGCGACACCCGGTGAAGTGCTGACGACGCTCGACGAGGTCGTGCGCACCCTCGACGCCGCCGACCTCGTGA
This sequence comes from Actinomycetota bacterium, assembly GCA_030858325.1. Classification (GTDB taxonomy): domain Bacteria; phylum Actinomycetota; class Acidimicrobiia; order Acidimicrobiales; family Ilumatobacteraceae; genus JALZMG01. The sequence continues at coordinate 1,516 of JALZMG010000104.1, forward strand.
TCGCCGACGCCGACGATCGGGCGATCGGGCTGGCCGGCATCATGGGCGGCGCCGACACGGAGATCGGCGAGTGCACCACCGACGTCGCGCTGGAGATGGCGTGGTTCGAGCCCATCGGCATCGCCCGGACTGTGTCCCGGCGCGGGCTGCGTTCGGAGGCCTCGGCCCGATGGGAACGGGGCGTCGATCCGTACGGCATCGACACGGCGATCGCCAGGTTCGTCGCGCTGCTGACCGAGACGTGCCCGGATCTCGTGATCCGCGACGGGGCCGTCGACGCCAGATCCGATGCGCTGCCGCCGGCCGAGCGGACGTGCGTCGTCCGCATCGCCCAGGTCAACCGCATCCTCGGCACGACGCTGGTCGCCGGCGACCTGCCTGCGCTGCTCGACCCGATCGGCTACGTCGTCACTGGCAGCAGTGACGAGGAGCGGACTGTCGTACTGCCGACGTGGCGCCCCGACAGCACGGAGGAGATCGACGTCATCGAGGAGGTCGCCCGCCGCTACGGCTACGAGCGGCTCGGCCGGCGCACGCCGCGCTCGCCGTTGCACGGCCGGCTGTCGACGCTGCAGCAGCGCCGCCGGCAACTGCGGGCGACGCTGCTCGGCCTCGGGATCTCCGAAGCGATGCCGAACCCGTTCGTGGCGCCGGACGCGATGCAGCGGGCGGGCATTGCTGGTGGCGCGCTGCGCATCACGAATCCGCTGGTCGCCGACGAGAGCGTGCTGCGCACGTCGCTGCGGCCGGGCCTGTTGCAGGCCCTCGCGTTCAACCGGGCGCATCGCAGGTCCGGGGTCTCGCTGTTCGAGATCGGGCGCGTCTATCCCCCCGGCGACGGTGAACTGCCGGACGAGTACGAGGCGCTCGGCGTCGTGTTGGCCGGTCGCCAGGCCCCGGCGGCGGTCGCCGTCTGGCGCGAGCTGGCGGCGGGAATGGGCATCGGGGCGCGCATCGACCAAGCACGTGTGCCGGACGGTCTTCATCCGACGCGGTCGGCCACGCTCGTCGCCGGTCGAGACGCCATCGGCGCCGTCGGCGAGGTCGACCCGTTCGTGCTGGAGGCGTTCGACATCGACGAGCGCGTCGCCGTCGTCGAGCTGGACCTGCGGTTCGTGCTGGCGCGGGAACCGAAGCCGGCGCGGTGGAAGCCGACGGGACGTCACCCGTCGAGCGACCTCGACCTCGCGTTCGCGCTCCCCGACGA
>JALZMG010000179.1 GCA_030858325.1 Actinomycetota bacterium
CTCGTCCAGGCCGGCATCACGACGATCATCCGCATCGGCACGAGCGGCTCGATCCAGGATCACGTCCGCGTCGGCCATGTCGTCGTCGGCTCCGGCGCGGTGACGAACCAGGGCGCCGCCGACGACATCGCCCCGCCGCAGTTCCCGGCCGTGGCCGACCCGTTCCTCACCGTCGCCCTGGCCCACGCCGCCAAACGGCTCGGCATCGACCACCACGTGGGCGTGATGGCGTCCACCGACACGTTCTTCGAGGGCCAGGAACGATCGGCATCGTCGGCCAACCCGCGCCTGCTGCGCCGGCTGCACGGGATGATCGACGAGTACGCCGACCTCGGCGTGCTCAACTTCGAGATGGAGGCCGGCACGCTGTTCAAGATGGGCACGGTGTACGGGTTCGCCGCCGGCTGCGTCGTCGGGATCATCGCCCAGCGCACCGAAGACGAGCGGCCGGACCTGAGCGAGAAGGACGCCGCCGTCGACCGGGCGATCAGCGTGGCCGTTGCCGCCGCAGGCGGTTGGGCCGCCCGCCACGGCTGAACGTGACCCCGCCGATCGTCGGCCTCACGCGAGGCGTGCCGCAGCTCGGCGGTCCGTGGTGGACCGCATGAAGAGGATGGCGATGATCGTCATCGAGTCGACGATCTCGCCGGTCAACACCATCTGCAACGCGTCGTCGAAGGCGACCGTGTGGCACTGCAGGAACTCGGTGTCGTCGGGAGCGCCCATCGCCGCAGTGAGATCGTGGGCGAGGAAGAGATGCGCCGTCTCGTCGACGACGCTCTTCGACGTGGCGTAGGAGGTCACCGGAGTCAGCCGGCCGGCATGCACGCCGGCCTCCTCGCCCAGCTCGCGCTGGGCCGCCTGCTCGACGGTTTCGCCCTCGTGCACCCCACCGGTCGGCATCTCCCATGTCGCCCGCCCGGCGATGTAGCGCCATTGCCGGACGAGCACAACGTGCTCGGGGTCGGGGAAAGGCAGCATCCCGACGCACTCGCCGCACCTCACAACGCCGTAGATGGTCGTCAGTCCGTTCGGCAGCTCGACCAGGTCCTCGTCGACTGCCATCCACGGGTTCTCGTAGACGCGCCGTCGCGTCAGCCGCCGCCACGGCGCCGGCTCGGGCTCGCCTGCCACCGTCTCGACGGTAGCCCACACCACAGCGCGACGCCGGCGACGTCGCCCGGAGGAGTGCGGCGAATCTCAACGTTCGCCAAACACTGTCACCGCGAGTCGTCTTGCGGACTGCAGTGAGCAATGATGTCGGCATGGCCCGTGTCGATCTCCTTGACGCCACGACGGCGCCGCTCCTCGCCCAGGCGTACTTCGCCGGCGACGACCCGGGGCCGATCGTCGCCGCGCTGGCCAACGTGCCGGAACTGCTGGCTCCGACGCTGGCGTTCCTCGGCACGGCACTGGGCGACGGTGCGGCCTCGACGCGGCACAAGGAGTTCGCCATCCTGCGCACGTCGGTGCTGCAAGGGTGCAGCTACTGCATCAGCGCGCACACCGCCGTCGCCCTGGACGTCGGACTGGGCGCAGAGGAGATTCGCGCGCTGCGCGGTGATCTCGCCGTCGAGACCGTCTTTTCCGACACCGGCGAGCGAGCGCTCATCCGCTGGATCGACGCGATGGCCGGCGCTACGGGCCCCGTGCCTGGCGACGTCTGGGTGGCAGTCTGTGAGCATTGGTCGGCGCACGTGCTCGTCGAACTGAGCGTGACGATCGGCGCGACCCTCTTCCTCAACCGACTGGCGACCGGGTTCGAGCTGCCGTCCTCGCCAGCCACGGCGCAGCGGCTCGAGACGGCGGGTCTGGCATGAGCCTGCGCGCGACGGTGTGGCAGTGAGCGCGGCGACGGTCGATGCGTCGGCGCAGTCCGGCACGCTCGCCGAGGCCGTCGCCACGGGCGAGTTGCCAGGGCGGGTGTGGATCTACTCCAACTACCACTGCAACCTCAGCTGCTCGTACTGCCTGACCGAGTCGTCGCCGCGCAGCGCCCGCCGCGAGCTCAGCGCCGACACGATGCTGGCGGTCGCCGCCGAGGCCGCTGCGCTCGGCTTTACCGGCCTCGGCGTCACGGGCGGTGAGCCGATGCTGCTGCCGTGGCTCCCCGCCACCGTCGCCAAGCTTGCCGATCATCTGCCCGTCGTGCTGCTGACGAACGGCACGCTGTTCGTCGGCGACCGGATCGCCCGCGCCCGCCCGCTGGCCCGTGATTGCGTGGCGGTGCAGATCTCGCTCGATTCGCACCGGGCCGACGTCAACGACATGGCCCGCGGTCCCGACAACTTCGCCAAGGTGGTCGACGCCGTGCCCCGCCTCCTGGCGCTCGGTGTTCGGGTGCGCATCGCCACGACGACGGCCCGGCCGCTCGACGACCCGGGGCTCGACCCGCTGCGCCAGCTTGTCGCCGACCTCGGTGTCGCCCCCGACGACCACCTCATCCGCCCCGTCGTGCGGCGTGGCCGCGCCGACGAGCGCGGGCTCGGGGTCACGGCCGGTGCACGGGACATCCCGAGCGAGCTGACGATCACCGCGGACGGCGCCTTCTGGGGGAGCTTCGGCCCGACGGTTAGGGCCGGCCGGCTGGACACTGACCTGCTGCTGACGCGCACCGTGTTGCCGCTCAGCGTCCCGGCCCAGGCCCTGCTCTCGCTCCTGCGCGGCCTCCCACCGGGCGAGGATGCCAAGCTCGGCATCCGTTGAGCGTGAGAGGAACGGGGCCGGTCGGTCCCGGATGCTCGAACCATTGGACGTTCGGCGTGCCGACGTCGCGGCGCACGTCAGCCGAGCTGGGCGACGATCGACCGGGCGACGGCGGCCAACCGCCCGGGCACACCGGCCCGGGCGTGCGCCCGAAGGTCCTCGACGTCGTCGAGGTCGCGCTCCATCGGCAGCAGGCGCACCGATCGGCCGAGCTGGTGCAGCCGGCGCAGTTGGGACACCCCGGTGTGCGACTCGCTCATGACGATCCCGTCGAAGACTGCGGGGTCCGGTTCCGCCAGGCCGATCACCCAGTAGCCGCCGTCGCTGGCCAGGCCGATGACGTCGCCGCCCGCCGACACCGTGCGCAGCGCGTCGCCGAGCCACTGGACGCCGGCGGGAGTGTCCATGCCGACGATCACTCCGGGGCCGAGATCGGCGTACCCGTTGGCGAGTCGCGCGGCCAGCCCGTTGCCGCGTTGCGCGACCACGTCGTAGTGGTCGGGGACCCACTCGCCGCGCGGCCCGTCGAGCAATACGACTCGGCGCACGGCGCCCGACCATCGCCTGTCGTCGACGACGCGATCGACGGCGTGCAGCGTGTCGGCGAGGGCGGCGGCGGCGACGGCTGCGGCCTGGTGCGGGCTGCACGGAGGACACAGCCGGGTCTTCGTCCGTCCGGCCTCCGGGGCCTTGGCGATGACCGTGAGGTGGATCACGGGTCCTCGAGTTGAACCGGCGGACCGGCGGCCGTCGTCTCGTGGTCGGCCGTCGTCTCGTGGTCGGCCGTCGCGCCGGGACGGAGCATCCTGCTCATGTCGCACACTGCCCGGACGGTGCCGCGGACCGTTCCGGTGACCTTCGATCGGCCTGCTCGCTCGTGGTACTCGACGGGTACGGTGCGCAGGCGCAGCCCGCTCCCGGCGGCCCGCAGCACCATCTCCAGCGGCCACCCGGACCGGCGGTCGGTCATGCCGAGCGCAAGAAGCGCGTCGCGACGGATCACGCGCATCGGGCCGAGGTCGGCCAGTGGGAGGTTCGTCCGCCGGCGAACTTCGGCCGCCAGCACGCGGTTGGCGAACCGGGCATGCACCGGCCATGCCCCGCGTCGGGCGATCCGTTCCCCGATCACGAGATCGGCCTCGTTGCGCTGGACGTACCCCGCCAGGAACGGCAGTGCGACGGGGTCGAGCGAGGCGTCGCAGTCCATGAAGCAGACGATCTCCGCGTCCGCCGCCTGCAGGCCTGCCCAACAGGCGGCGCCGAATCCCCGCTGCGGTTCGCTCACCACCGTGGCCCCTGCGGCACTGGCCAAGGCGGCGGTGGCGTCACGGGAGCCGTTGTCGACGACGATCGGCCGGAACCCTGCCGGCATCCGCCCGATCACCCACGCGACAGCGGCGGCCTCGTCGAGTGCGGGGAGGACGACGTCGATCATCGCCGCGACCCGTTCGATCGCCGCGACGAACCGCCAGCGCGAAGCGGCATGAGGTGAACGTGCTCGTGACCGGCGGCGCCGGTTTCATCGGCTCGCACATCGTCGACGAGCTCGTCGCCGGCGGCCACGAGGTCGTCGTCGTCGACGACCTCGACCCGGCCGCCCACGACGGAGTGCCGGCCGGATTGTCGCCGGCGGCACGGTACGTGTGGCGCGACGTGCGTGATCCCGACACGTGGCCGAACGTGCTTGCAGGCGTCGACGCGATCTGCCACCAGGCGGCCAAGGTGGGTCTCGGGGTCGACTTCGCCGACGTCTGCGAATACGTCTCGCGCAACGACGGCGGCACGGCGAGTCTGTTGCGCGCCCTGCACGAATGGCACTTCGCCGGTCGCCTGGTGCTGGCGTCGAGCATGGTCGTCTACGGCGAGGGGCGCTACCGCTGCGCCGACCACGGCGTGGTCGCCCCCGGGCCGCGCGCCGTGGTCGATCTCGACGCCGGCCGGTACGAGCCACCATGCCCGGTCTGCGGAGGCCCGCTGGACGCCGAGCGGGTGCCCGAGGACCACCGGTTGGATCCCCGCAATGTGTATGCGACGACGAAGCTGTGCCAGGAGCTGCTCGGCGCGGCGTACGCCCGCGAGCACCCAGGGACCACGGTCACCGCGTTGCGCTACCACAATGTGTACGGGCCGAGAATGCCGCGCGACACGCCCTATGCCGGCGTCGCCAGCATCTTCCGCAGTGCGTACGCGTCTGGCCATGCTCCACGCGTGCTCGAAGACGGCGGCCAGCGGCGCGACTTCGTGCACGTTCGTGACGTCGCCCACGCCAACGTCCTGGCGCTGACGAACGACGGGCCCGCGCCCGGGCCGTTCAACGTCTGCAGTGGTACGCCACGCACGATCCTCGACATGGCGCTGGCGCTGGCACCGCCAGGCGGGCCGCCGCCGGAGGTCGTCGGCGGG
>JALZMG010000382.1 GCA_030858325.1 Actinomycetota bacterium
ACGGGGACGCCCCGTGACCACGCTGGAGATCAAGGGCCTGCGGGCGGCTGTGGGCGGCAAGGAGATCCTGCGCGGCATCGACCTCACCGTGCGCAGCGGCGAGGTGCACGCCGTCATGGGACCGAACGGTGCCGGCAAGAGCACGCTGTCGGCCGTCGTCATGGGGCGTCCCGGCTACGAGGTGCTCGAAGGCACGGTGACGCTCGACGGCGACGACGTGCTGGCGTTGACGACGTGGGAACGGGCTGCGGCCGGCCTCCACCTCGTGCTGCAGTATCCGACGGAGGTTCCCGGCGTGGCGCTCGACGCCGTGCTGCAGGAAGCGCTCACGGCGCGTGGTGCAAGTATCGACGGGCTGGACGAGCTGCTGAAGTCGGAGGCGACGTCGATCGGGCTGGAGGAGCCGCTGCTCCACCGGGCGCTGAACGTCGACCTCAGCGGCGGCGAGAAGAAGCGCCTCGAGACGCTGCAACTGGCCGTGTTGCGACCACGCATCGCCATCCTCGACGAGATCGACTCCGGCCTCGACCTCGACGCGCTGCGCGCCTGCTCGCGACGCATCGAGGCAGCCACGCAGCCGACGGCCGACGGGCCTGGTCTCGGCGTCCTGGCAATCACGCACTACAACCGCCTGCTCGCCGAGCTGCGTCCAGATGCCGTGCACATCCTGATTCGCGGCCGCATCGTCGCCAAGGGCGGCGCCGAGCTCGCCGACCAGCTGGAGATCGACGGCTACCAGGCCTTCGCTGCGGCCGCCGGGGCCGACGCCGACGAGGCCGACGCGCCGGTCAGCGCTACTCGGCCAGTCGCCCGCCCCGGTTCGCTCGACGAGCTCTTCGCCTCCGGCTGACATCGCCATCCTGCACGTCCCGACCGGCCCGAATGGGCCGATTGCGACATGTAGAACGGGGGAGCGCCCGAGTCGCCGCCTCGCCGACCTCGGTCGTACAGTCGACGGCGATGGCGACGCAGGGCTGGGAGGAGCGTGACGGGGCGTTGCGGCGGACGTTCGAGTTCGCCGACTTCTCGGAGGCGTTCGCGTTCATGACGCGGGTGGCCTTGCTCGCCGAATCGCGCAACCATCATCCGGACTGGTCGAACTCGTGGAACAAGGTCGACATCGCACTGTCGACGCACTCCGCCGGCTCGACGGTGACCGCCGCCGATCGCGACCTGGCCGAGGCGATCGACGAACTGACGAGCTGAACGAGTGACCACGGTCGCCGCGCCGGGCAGCGAGGACGTCGGCCGCTTCCCCGGCGGGCGCGTCGTCGCCGGCTGCTTCATCGTGCTCACCACGTCGTCGGGGCTGAGCTTCTACGGCCTCGCCGTCTACCTCAATGCGTTCAGCAAGGAGCGCGGCTGGTCGCTGGCGTCGATCTCGCTGGCGACGACGCTGTTCTTCGTCGTCGGCGGGTTCGTCGGGCTGGTGATCGCCCGCATCATCGCCCGTCGCGACGTGCGCGTGGCGCTCGTCGGCGGCGGGGTGCTCGGCGGGCTGGCGCTCGCCGCGCTGGGCCAGGTCGAGGAACGCTGGCAGCTGTATGCCGTCTACGCGGTCTTCGCCGTCGGCTTCTCGGCGGCCGGGCTGATTCCGGTCACGACCGTCGTCACCCGCTGGTACCACGCCCGTCGTTCGGTGGCGCTGTCGGTGGCCTCCACAGGTCTGTCCGTCGGCGGCATCCTGATCACGCCGTTCGCCAAGTGGCTGATCGACGAGCGCGGGCTGGCGTCGGCGACGCCAGTGCTCGCCGTTGTCTGGATCGTCGGCACCGTGCCGTTCGCGCTGTGGCTGGTGCGGCCCGATCCCGCCGCGCTGGGCTGGCTGCCAGACGGCGAGCGGGTGCGCGCCGACACTGTCGCTGTCGCCCCTGGCGGCGTCGAGTTCCGTGACGCCTTGCGCAGCCGTTTCTTCCGCCGCACCACCGTCGCCTACGTCCTGATGCTCGGCGCGCAGGTGGGCGGCATCCAGCAACTCGTCAAGCTCGTCGAGGAGCGCACCGACGCCCGGACGGCGACGTTCGCCACGATCGCCCTGGCCGGCACGTCCGTGCTGGCCCGGCTGGCCGGCGGCCGCATCGTGACCGGGGTGCCGATGGTGCGCTTCACGGCTGCGCTCGGTGTCGTCCAAGCCGTGTCGCTGACGTCGTTGGCGCTGTCGGGCTCGGTGGTGCCCATCTTCGTCTCGATCATCGTGTTCGGTGCCACCGTCGGCAACATTCTGATGCTCCAGCCGTTGCTCGTCGCCGAGCGCTTCGGGGTCCGCGACTATCCACGTATCTTCAGTCGCTCCCAGTTCCTGACGATGGCCGGGGTGGCCGGCGGGCCGCTGCTGCTCGGCTGGCTGTACGACAACGCCGGCGGCTACCGCACGTCGTACCTCGTCGCCGCAGCGTGCTCGATCGTCGGTGCGTTCGTCATGACGACAGGCGGCCCGGCGGAGACACCCTCGACGTCGGCCCGGGTCGAGCCGCAGGTCGCAGGCCCAGCGCCGCAGGTTCGGCAGGCATGAGCGAGCGAGTCTTCGAGCGAACGAATCATCATCACGGTCTTTTCGTTCGCTGGTGCGCCGTGGGGGCGACGACGTCGGGCGCCTTCTCCGACTCGATGGTGCACCAG
>JALZMG010000211.1 GCA_030858325.1 Actinomycetota bacterium
CCGCCGACCTCCCCGCGCACGACGTCGGCGTGGCGGCCCCCGAGGTTGACGATCGCGTCGGTGACGGCGACGCGCGACGTCTCGATGGCGAAGACGTGCGTCGACGGGTCGGCCAGGCACACGCTGAACATCCCGACCCCGGCGTACGCATCGACGACGACGCCCGCCCCGTGCAGCTCCGGCGCCGCCCGGCGCACGGCATGGACGAGCAACTCGGCGGCCTGCGGGCCGGACTGGAAGAACGAACCCATCGACACACGGAGCCGGTGACCGGCCACGTCCTCGTCCTGCACCACGCTCGCGCCGATCGGCGTGTCGGGCGGCAGCCCGCACACGTCGCCCTTCGAGCGGTCCCACCGCGCAGCCAGGGTGCCGGTCGCCACCGACACCCGCAGCGTCGGCTCCACGCCGGCGTCCAGACGTAGCGTCGGCAGCAGCGCGCGCAACGTCGGATGGGCGACAAGGCAGTCCGGGGCGGCGACGACGTCGTGGGACTGCTCGGCCCGGTAGCCGGCCAATCCCTCGGCCGTCGCTGCCACGCGGACCGTCGTGCGGTAGCCGCCAGGGTCGACGCCACCGCCACGGATGACGTCCGGCGCGGCAAGGCCTCCGGTGCGGTGGAGTGCGTCGGCGACGATCTCGACCCGCGCGCGCTGCTGCGCGTCGACGTTCAGGTGCTGCCATCCGCATCCGCCGCAGCCGGCAAGACGCGACGGGCAGGGTGGCGTGACGCGCCCGGGCGCCGGATCGATGACCTCGACCGCCACGGCGCGCACCCAGTCCCTCTTCTCCGTGACGACCTCCGCCTCGACGGTGTCGCCAGGCAGCGCGCCCCGCACGAAGACGATCCGTCCGCCGTCGTCGCGGGCGATGGCCTCGCCACCTGCGGCGAAACGATCAGGACGCAACGTCAGCCGGGTCACACCGAGACGCTACGGCGGTGCACGCCACGACCCGGACTGGCGCACGTCAGGACTCCGCGCACCCCGTCGCCGAACGTTCTGCGTACGATCGTCATTGATGGCCCGCCCGATCCAGATCGCCCCGTCGGTGCTGCCGGCGGACTTCAGCCGGCTCGGCGACGAAGTGCAGGCACTGGAAAAGGCCGGGGTTGACCTCATCCAGTGGGACGTGATGGACGGCCAGTTCGTGCCCAACCTGACGTTCGGCCCGGATGTCATCGCCGCCGCTCGCGAGCACAGCTCCCTGCCGTTCGAGGCCCACCTGATGGTGCTGACGCCGGACGCCATGGCTGCCCGCTACGTCGAGGCCGGCTGCGCGCGGCTGATCGTGCACGCCGAGGCCTGCGCGCACCTCCATCGCACGCTCGGCGGGATCAACGAGCTGGGCGCCTCGGCGGCCGTCGCAATGAACCCGGCCACTCCGGCGTCGGCGATCGCCCATGTGCTCGACCTCGTCGATCTCGTGCTCGTGATGACTGTCAATCCCGGCTTCGGCGGCCAGCGCTACCTCGCCTCGATGGAGCCGAAGATCGCCGAGGTCCGGGCGATGATCGAGGCGGCAGAGCTCGGCGGCCGCGTCGACGTGGAGGTCGACGGCGGCATCGGGCCCGCCACGATCGCCGGCGCAGCGGCCGCCGGAGCCAACGTGCTCGTCGCCGGCAGCGCCCTGTACAAGGATGACGAAGGTCTGGAGCACGCCGTTGGCGAACTGCGGCGACTGGCCACGGAGGCGCGCGCACCCGGCGGGGCGGGCTCCGGCGACCTCACATGAAGCTGCACGGCGTCGAGCTGCGCCGGGTGTCGATGCCGCTGGTGCGGCCGTTCCGCACGTCGTTCGGCGTCGAGACGACGCGCGACATCCTGCTCGTGCGCGTCGAGATGGAAGACGCCGGCGGTGCCGGTGAGGGGTGGGGCGAGTGCGTGGCGATGGCCGAGCCGCGCTACTCGCCGGAGTACGTCGACGGCGCGCAGCACGTGATCGAGCACTTCTTCGTGCCGCCGTTGCTCGCCGCACCCGAACTTGCAGCCGACTCGGTCGCCGGGCTGCTGGCCGTGTTCGAGGGTCATCCGATGGCCAAGGCTGCCGTGGAGACGGCCGTGCTCGACGCCGAACTGCGCGCCGCCGGTGTGTCGTTCGCCGCACATCTCGGTGCGGTGACCGACCGGGTGCCCGCCGGTGTCTCGATCGGCATCACCGACGACGTCGAGACACTGCTCGCCCAGGTCGCCGGATATCTCGACGACGGGTACCTGCGGATCAAGCTGAAGATCGAGCCGGGCACCGATGTCGACCGTGTGCGCGCCGTGCGCGAGCGTTTCGGAGATGACCTGCTGCTGCAGGTCGACGCCAACGCGGCGTACCACGTCGACGACGCCGAGCACCTGGCGGCGCTGGACGAGTTCGGGCTGCTGTTGATCGAGCAGCCGCTGCCGCCGGACGACGTCGCCGGCCACGTCGTGTTGGCCACCCGGCTGGCGACGCCGATCTGCCTCGACGAGTCGGTCACCTCGGCGGCGATCGCCACCGACGTGATCGCCCGCAAGGCGTGCTCGATCGTCAACATCAAAGCCGGCCGCGTCGGTGGCTACATCGAGTCCCGACGGGTGCACGACGTGTGCGCCACCGCCGGCGTGCCGGTGTGGTGCGGCGGGATGCTGGAGACCGGGCTCGGCCGCGCCGCCAACCTGGCCCTCGCCGCGCTCCCGAACTTCTCGCTGCCTGGCGACACCTCGGCCTCCGCCCGCTACTGGGAGACCGACCTGACTGAGCCGTTCGTACTCGACGCCGACGGCCACATCGCCGTCCCGACCGGTCCCGGCCTCGGCGTCCAGCCGTTGCCCGACGTCCTCGCCGCCGTCACCACGTCGACCCGCTGGATCACGGCGCCCTGACCCGGACGTCACTGGCGACGCGTTCAGGTCCACAAGCAGCACGTCCGGAAGAGTCGTGAACCAGTCGGGCGGCGAGTCTTGCGACGGGTCAGCGATGGATTGCCGCCGGGCCGCGCCTGCTGCCGGCGGCGCGTGACACCCTCTCTCTAGAGTCGACGGGGTGCCGATCCGTGTCACCACTGTCGCCCATGGGGCGGACGCGCTCGACGCTCTGGCCGCCGCCGTCCGGGAGGCGAAGGGCGGCGACCCCTTGGCCCCCGTGACCGTCGTCGTGCCGACGAACACCGCGGGCGTCATGGCGCGGCGCGCG
>JALZMG010000220.1 GCA_030858325.1 Actinomycetota bacterium
CGCATCGAGTCGGTGATCTTGTCGGCGTACATGACGACCTGGCCGTCGACGTTGCGGGCGGCCCGCCCGATCGTCTGCACGAGCGACGTCTGCGAGCGCAGGAACCCTTCCTTGTCGGCATCGAGGATCGTCACCAGCGACACCTCCGGCAGGTCGAGCCCCTCGCGCAGCAGGTTGATGCCGACGAGCACGTCGAACTCGCCGAGGCGCAGCGCACGCAGGATCTCGATGCGCTGGATCGTGTCGATGTTCGAGTGCAGGTAGCGCACGCGCAAGCCCTGCTCGAGCAGGTAGTCCGTCAGGTCCTCGGCCATCTTCTTCGTCAGCGTCGTGACGAGCACGCGGTCACCACGTGTGACGCGCTGGTTGACGTTCTCGATGAGGTCGTCGATCTGGCCCTTCGTCGGCCTGACGATGACCTCCGGGTCGACGAGCCCGGTCGGCCGCACGATCTGTTCGACGACCTGGTCCGACACGCGCAGCTCGTAGTCCGCCGGCGTCGCCGACATGAACACGGCCTGGTTGATCCGCTCGAGCACCTCGGTGAACTGCAGCGGCCGGTTGTCGCGCGCCGACGGCAGCCGGAACCCGTGCTCGATGAGCTGGTCCTTGCGGCTGCGGTCGCCCTCGTACTGGCCGTGCAGCTGGGGCACGGCCTGGTGGCTCTCGTCGATGACGAACAGGAAGTCGTTCGGGAAGTAGTCGAGCAACGTGAACGGGGGCTCGCCGAAGTCGCGACCGTCGATGTGCATCGAGTAGTTCTCGATGCCGTTGCAGTACCCGACCTCACTCATCATCTCCAGGTCGTACTGCGTGCGCATGCGCAGGCGCTGGGCCTCGAGCAGCTTGCCCTCGGCCTCGAAGCAGGCCAGCCGCTCCTGTAACTCGGCCTCGATCTTGTTCATCGCGGTGGCCATCCGCTCGGCGCCGGCGACGTAGTGCGTGGCGGGAAAGATCTGCGTGCGCTGGAGCTGGCGCAGCGTCTCGCCGGTGATCGGGTCGATGACGGTCAGCCGCTCGACGGTGTCGCCGAACATCTCGATGCGCAGCACGGTCTCCTCGTAGGACGGGTGGACCTCGATCGTGTCCCCGCGGACACGGAAGCGGCCCCGCGACAGCACGGCGTCGTTGCGGTCGAACTGCAAGTCGACGAGCCGGCGCAGGATGCTGCGCATGTCGTAGTCGACGCCGACGCTGAGGTCGATCATCTGCCCCCGGTACTCCTCGGGATTGCCCATGCCGTAGATGCAGCTGACCGAGGCGACGACGATGACGTCCTTGCGCGTCAACAGGGCAGCGGTGGCCGAGTGGCGCAGCCGGTCGATCTCGTCGTTGATCGAGGAGTCCTTCTCGATGTACGTGTCGCTCGAGGCGATGTACGCCTCCGGCTGGTAGTAGTCGTAGTAACTGACGAAGTACTCGACCCGGTTGTGGGGGAAGAACTCGCGCATCTCCTGGGCCAGCTGGGCGGCGAGGCTCTTGTTCGGGGCGAGGATCAGCGTCGGGCGCTGGACCTGCTCGATCGTCCAGGCGATCGTCGCCGACTTGCCGGACCCGGTGATGCCGAGCAGTGTCTGGAAGCGGTCGCCGCGGCGGATGCCGGCGCTCAGCGCGGCGACGGCCGCCGGTTGGTCACCGGCCGGTGCGAACTCGGAAACGACCTGAAACGGCTGCTCCTTCGAACCCAACGCCGGCGATTCGAACGGTGCCGGCTGCATCGCCAGCGTGGGATCGAGGACGCCGTGGTCGGTCACCCGACCAGTCTACCCCCGAACAGTCGTTCTGCCGGCGGCCGTGCGGTCAGTCAGCGGAGTGGCGGATCGACAGCAGCGACGTCCCGGCGGCGAGGACGAGCCAGGCGATGAACGCGCTCCCCCAGGCGAAGCCGCGATCGAGCTCGAACACGTCCCCCCGCCCGAGGCCGTAGCGCCACGCGGCGATGGCGAAGAGGTAGCCGGGGACCAGCGCCCTGACCATCGCCCGCCCTCTCGAGAACGGGCGACGGCGAAGGATGCGCCAGCCGACCGTGACAGGGGCCCACGAC
>JALZMG010000239.1 GCA_030858325.1 Actinomycetota bacterium
GGACTGGTCACCGTCGACGACGGCGCCCGCCGGGCGTTGCTCGAACGCTCGACGAGCCTGCTACCGGCCGGGGTCGTCGACGTCGCCGGCCGCTTCGGCGCTGGCGACACCGTCGACGTCGCCGGCACCGATGGAGTGACGTTCGCCAGGGGCATGGTCTCCGTCGAGGCGGTGCAGCTGCGCACCGTCGCCGGCCACCACACGAGCGACCTCCCGCCCGGCATGGCCCACACGATCATCCACCGCGACGACCTGGTCATCTTGCCGTGACAACGCATGCGACTGTCCTTTCGAACCGCCCCGAAGGGGCAGGTTCGAAAGGACAGTTCGCTCTTTCAGGACGGGGGCTGCTCCTGGGGGTGGGGGGTGCCCTGCTCGACGGCCGGGGCGGCGGCCGGCTCGCCGCCGAGGCCGAGCTCGGCGCGGAGCTGGCTGAGGCGGCCTTGGGCTTCGACGTTTGCCGTCGCCTGCTCGACTTCCAGCACGCGTGACTCGACGGACGCCTCGGTCAGCTCGGCAGTTGCCATCGCCTTGGCGTAGCGGGCCTGGATCTTCTCCTGCACCTCGGCCAGGCTCGGCACGTCGGCGCCCACGCCTTCGTTGAGCTGAGCCATCGCCGAGTTCATCTCTTCTTGCATCTTCGCCTGGTCGAGCTGGCTGAGCAGCTTGGACTTCTCGGCGATGCGCTCCTGCAGCAGGCGGCTGTTCTGCTGTACGGCGGCTTTGGCCTGGTCGGATGCCTCGGCCGATTCGAAGACCATCTTCTTCATGCTCTCGACGTCGCGTTCGACCTGGATCAACTGGTTGGCGATGGTCTCTGCGGCTGACGTGTACTGCGTCGCCTTGGCGGCGTCGCCGGCCTTTTCCGCGTCGGCGGCCATGATCAGGGCCTGGCGGGCGTTGGCGTTGAGCTTCTCCAGCTGACCCAGCTTCTGGTTCAACCGCAGCTCGCCCTGCTTCTGGTTGGCGATGACGTTGGCGGCCTGCTCGCGCAGCCGGCGGTGCTGGCCCTGGGCTTCCCCGAGCGCCTGCTCGAGTTGCACCTTGGGGTCGGCCCGCTCGTTGAAGCTGCCGGTCAGCTTCGCGGTCAGGTACTTCCACCACTTGGAGGCGAGCTTGAACATGGGGGCGAGCCTACTGAGACGACGCAAATCGGCGACGCAGCGCGGCCAGCTCCGGCGCCCGCAGCGCGAGGAGTACGGCGACGTACACGGCCATCCCGGCGAGGCCGGCCACGGCCAGGCGGACGACAGCCTGCGTACCCACGTTGCCGCCGGCGCGGTCGGCGACGAGCCACATCACCTCACCGGCGACGACCACGGCGATGACCATCCGACCGACGCTCACCAGCACGTCGCGCAGCGGGAACCCCGGCACCTTGTACGACAGCACGCCAAGCGCCCAAACCGCGCAGACGACGTACGACGCGGCGAATGCCGCACCGAGTCCGAGCACGCCGTAGCGCCCGACGAGCACGAGCGCGAGCACGATGTTCAACGCGCACTGGACGACGTTGATGACGAAGGGGGTGCGCGTGTCCTGGTGGGCGTAGAACCCGCGCAACGCGAACAGGTAGACGGAGAAACCGACCAGGCCCAGGGCGAAGCCGGCCAGGGCGCGCGACGTGTTCAGCGCGTCGGCGGCGGTGTAGTCGCCGTGCTGCAGCAACGCGCCGACGATCGGGCGGCGCAGCACGAACAGCGCCACGCCGGCCGGCAGCGTCAACAGCGCGATCAGGCGCACGCCGAGCGAGGCCTGCTCGGTGAAGGCGGAACGGTCCTTGCGGGCGACGGCGCTCGCCATCACCGGCACGAACGTCGTGGCGATCGACATCGCCAGCAGGCCGTGGGGCAGCACGAAGAACGTGAACGCGTCGAAGTAGGCGGAGGCGTCACCGGAGCCGGGATCGGCCAGGTTGCGGACGACGACGATGACGGCCTGGTTGGCGACGACGTAGCCGAGCGTCCAACCGGACAGCGACAGGAGGCGGCGGACCGCCGGGTGGCGCAGGACGAAGCGCGGCCGGATGCGGATGCCGGCGCGGACGATCGCCGGGACGAGGACGAGCGCCATCGTCGCGATCCCAGCGGTGGCGCCCAGCCCGAGCGTCCAGCGCACACGGTTGCTGTCGAGCACGTCGCCCAGCTCCCAGCCGCCGGAAGACGGGTCGGGCAGCAAGAGCAGGCTGGCGATGATGATCAGGTTGGGCAGGATCGGGCTCCACGCCGCGGCGAAGAAGCGGCGCCGTGAGTTGAGCAGCGCGCTGGCCACACCGGCGGCGCCGTAGAAGAAGATCTGCAGCAGGAAGATGCGCGTCAGCAGCGTGCCGACGCGGCGCAGCTCGCCGGCGTCGATGGCGGTGCTCGGCGTCAGCGTGTACAGGTCGAAGATGGCCGGGGCGGCGAGGACGGCGAGCAGCGTCAACAGCGCCACGGCGGCCAGCGCCACCGTGACGACGACGTTGCGCGCCTCGTCGTCGTCGTGCTCGTCGAACGACGTGAACAGCGGTACGAGCGTGGCCGACAGCACACCACCGAGCAGCAACTCGTACACGATGTTCGGCGTCTCGTTGCCGATCCGATAGGCGTCGGCAAGCGCGTTCTGCCCGATGACGTAGCCGAACACGACGACGCGGCCGAGCCCGGTGATTCGCGAGAGTGCCGTGCCCGCGGCGACGACGACGTTCGAGCGCAGCAAGGAGGACGGGGCGCTGCGCGGCGCCCCGAGCCGGCGTTCGATGCCGGGAACGTCGATCTGGCTCGTGCTCATCGGCGGCTCGCCAACGCACTCATCGGTACCCCGACGGTCACGCCGACGCCGACGGCGACGAGGGTGACGGCGGCCACGACTTCCCGGCCTGGTCGGTCTCCTCCATCGCCATGCGCAGCGTCTCGAGCTCGATGACCAATCCGTCCACGTCGTCGCCGAGGACATCGGTGTCGCCCGTCCCGACACTGACCTCGACGGTGCGGGCGAGCAGTTCGTCGAAGCGGGCGTCGAGCAAGCGCAAGCGGTCGCGACTGCGGTTGGCGAGCGCGACGAGACGTTGCGCGGAGGCCAGCTGCGCCTCCAGCGAGCGGGCGGTGTCGATCTCGGCCGCCGACGGCGCGCCGTCGCCCCGACCGGCGTGCAGCTCGGCCAACTCGCGTTCGGCTGATGCGGTGTCGATGGTGCCGACAGCGGCGACGATCTCGTGGCCGCGCCTGGCGATCCGCCACGACTCGTCGACGCCGTCGTCCAAGCGCGTGGACAGCTGCGCCAACCGTTCGCGCAACGGGCCGGGCGCCACCGAGGCGACGACGCGGTCGAAGCGCTGCTTGGCCTCCTGCGCCTGCACCGCGTAACCACGCCATGGTTCGCTCAACTCGGTCGGTGGACCCGAGCGG
>JALZMG010000241.1 GCA_030858325.1 Actinomycetota bacterium
CCCCCGGGTGCACCGAAAACCTCGGATGATCTACGGGCGGATGAGGGCGCTGAGCATGGCTTGGAACTTGGCTTGCGTCTCGGCCAGTTCGGTCAGCGGGTCGCTGTCGGCGACGATGCCGCCCCCGGCCCACAGGCGCGCCGTACAGCGATCAGGCGACAGCTCGGCGCAGCGGATCGCCACGGCCCAGGTCCCGTTGCCGGCCGCGTCGACCCAGCCGACGGCGCCCCCGTAACGGTCGCGGTCGACGCCCTCGACGGCGTCGATCATCGCCAGCGCGTCGTCACGGGGGTGCCCGCCGAGCGCCGGCGTCGGCGTCAACGCGCGCACCAGTTCGACGACGGTCGGCGGCGGCGCGGACAGCTGGCCCTCCATGCGCGTGCCGAGGTGCTGCACGTTGGCGACCGTGATGATCGCCGGCTCCGGCTCCCAGTCGAGGTAGCTGCACCAGGGCAGCAACGTGTCGTGGATGACGTCGATGACGATGCGATGCTCGACCTGGTTCTTCGTGCTCGCCAGCAGTGCCGCCGCCGACGCCGCGTCGCGATCGACGTCGCCGGAGCGGGACGCCGTGCCGGCCAGCGGGTAGGAGCGCACCGTGCGCCCTTCGATCTCCACGAGCAGTTCCGGCGACGCACCAACGAAGCCGTCGACGGCGAAGCGATAGCTCGACCCGAACGAGGACTCCAGTCGGCGCAGCACGCCGTGGACGTCGATCGGGTGGTCCGCCGTCACGGCGATCTCCCTGGCGATGACGGCCTTGGTCAGCGTCCCCGCGCGGACGGCGTCGCGCACGCGTGCAACGGCCGCCAAGTACTGCTCGACCGGTGTCACGGGGGTGATGCCGTAGGCGGCCGCCGCCGGAGCGGGCGCCGCCGGCGGTGCCAGTTCGTCGGCTGCTCCGTCGATGGTCGTCAGCCAGCGGCGCCCGTCGGGACCGGCGCGTACGACGGTCGCCGGCACGATCATCTCGCCCGGCTCACCGGGCCGGTACGGCACCCAGCCGATGGCGATGGGCCCGGCGCCGGGATCGGAGTCGTCGGCGGACTGGACGTCGACGTCCATCTCACCGAGCAGCTTGACCGCGTCGTCGGCGGGCAGACGAGCGACGACGCCGCGCCCCGCGACCCCGACGCCGTCGCGCACGAACAGCGCGCCGTCGGCGCGGGCGATGTCGGTCAGGTCGATGTCGACGTCGTCGGCGCGACGGACGACGGCGTGCATCACCGGTCCCTGGTGCCCGTCAGCAGCTGCGTGATGCCGCCGCTCAGCAGCTGGTGGGCGGCGTCGTCGAAGCCGGCGGTGCGCAACATGTCGACCATCGCGTCGGGTGCGGGGAGGTAGGCGACACTGCGTGGCAGGTACCGGTAGGCGGCGGCGTCCGACAGCAGCCCGCCGATGCGCGGCACGATCTTGCCGAAGTAGAGGCCGTGGCCCCAGCGGACCAGCCGCTGGCGGGGAACGCCGACATCGAGCAGCGCGATGCGCCCTCCGGGGCGGACGGCGCGTGCCGTCTCGGCGAAGAAGGCATCCAGATCGACGAGGTTGCGCAGCGCGAAGCCGCACGTCACGCCGTCGACGGCGCCGTCAGGGACGGCGAGGCGCAGGATGTCCGCCTGCACGCGCGGAGCCCCGCTGCGGTCGGCGCGCAGCATGCCCAGGCTCAAGTCGACCGAGATCGGCGCCAGGCCGGCCCGGCGCAGGTCGAGGCACAGGTCACCCGTGCCGCTGGCCAGGTCGAGGACCCGGCTTCCGGCCGGCAGGCCGAGCACGGCGACCGCGCGACGGCGCCAGCGGACGTCGAGGCGCAACGTCATGACCCGGTTCACCAGGTCGTAGCGCGGGGCGATGGCGTCGAACATGTCACGCACCGCCTCGCGCTTCTGCGCACCCTCCGGCAGCGTGTCCCGGTCCCAGCTCGTCGACGCGGCCATCGTCGCTCAGGCTACGGCCCGCCGATTCCGCCCACCTCGACAGGCGCTGAGCGCCAGATCGGGCGGAGTCCTCGGGGGGGACCAGCAGCGGTCGGATGAGGAGGTCGCGGTGGTGCCACGCCGAACGAGTGAGGCGAAGTGCGGCGAGCTCGCCGTCGACCGAACGATGCGTGGACGCGCGTCGTGTCCGTCGCTCCTTCACGAGGCCAGACTCGGACCCAACGCACCACCGCAACGCGTCAGTCGAGCATCGACGTGGTCACCTCGTCGGTCCGAGGCTGGCCTCATTCGTACAGACGGAAGAGGACCTCGGCGACGCAAGAGGGCTTGGCTGCGCCCTCGACCTCGAACGCAAACTCCATCTTCATCTGGATGCCGCCGGCGACGTCGGTGACGTCGAGCAGCTTGGCGCCGAGGCGGAGGTTGGAGCCGACCGGCACCGGGGCAGGGAAGCGGATCTTCTCGGCGCCGTAGTTGACGCCCATCGAGAACCCGCCGACGGAGTAGATCTGCGGGGCCAGCATCGGGCCGACCGACAGCGTCAGGTAGCCGTGGGCGATCGGCCCACCGAACGGACCGGCCGTCGCCCGCTCGACGTCGACGTGGATCCACTGGTGGTCGCCCGTCGCCTCGGCGAACTGGTTGACGCGGTCCTGGGTGATCTCGACGAAGTCGCTGTAGCCGAGATGTTCGCCGACGAGGGAACGCAGTTCTTCGACGCCGTTGATGGTGCGTGCAGCCATAGCCGCCAGCATGCCAGTCCGCCCCACCCGCCCGACGAACCCGCTTCGAGCGAGCGAATCAATCGTCACGGTCCTTTTCCGCTCATTGGTGCCCGTCGAGACGCTGGCGGTGAGTCGTCTCGCCGACGGAATGGGCACCGATGAGCGATGAGCGCCGCTGCGCCTCTCATCGCTCATCGCGCCGGGCTGCGGCACGAGGCGGCGGGGGCGGAGCTGCTACGAATGCCAGCCATGCCGGATCTCCTCACCGCCTATGCCGCCGCCCAGCCGGACAAGCCGGCCGTCATCGACGATCGGCCCGGTTCCGACGTGCGCACGCTGACCTACGCCGAGCTGGACGCGGCCGCCAACCAGCTGGCGCACGTCCTCGCCGACCACGGCGTCGGCCCCGGCGTGAAGATCGTGTGGTGCGGGCAGAACTCGCTCGGCGTCGTCGTGCTCGTCAACGCCGCCCGCAAGATCGGGGCGACGGCTGTGCCGCTCAACTACCGGCTGTCCGACGAAGAGGCTGCGTACGTGACGGACCACAGCGACGCGGGGCTCGTCTACCTCGACGCCGAGTACGCGTCGCTGTTCCAGCGCGTGCGGGCGAACCTGCCGAAGGTCGCCACGTACCTCGTCTTCGACGGCGCCGCGCCGGAGGGCATGGTCTCCGCCGACGAGCTGGCCTCTGCGGCGTCGACCGAGCCGCCGCCGGATCCCGAGAGCCAGGCGGCAGGGGCGACGATGATCTACACGTCCGGAACGACGGGCAAGCCGAAGGGTGCGCTGCGCCACAACATCAGCGACCCCCAGCAGCTCGGGGCGATGCTGCAGTTCATCGGGTACCGGCCCGACGACATCTACCTCACCACCGGACCTCTGTACCACAGCGGGCCAGGCGGATTCATGGGTGTCGCGCTGGCGCTCGGACAGACGATCGTGGTGCAGCACAAATTCGATCCGGAGGACTGGATGCGCCTCGTCGAGACGTACCGCTGCTCGACGACGTTCGCCGCGCCGACCCCGATCCGCATGATCTGCAACCAGCCGCCGGACGTGAAGGCGCGCTACGACCGTTCCTCGATGCGCGTGATGATCGCCAACGCCGCGCCGTGGAGCTACGCGCTGAAACAGCAGTATCTGGCCGATTTCCCCGCCGACTCGTTGTTCGAGGTCTACGGTTCGACGGAGCTCGGCGTGAACACGATCCTGCGCCCGGAGGACCAGCTGCGCAAGCCGGGTTCGTGCGGCAAAGAGGCTCCGCTCGTCGAGGTCCGCTTGTACGACGACGATGGCAACATCGTCACGGCGACCGGACCTGATGCCGTCGGTGAGCTGTTCGTCCGCAGCCCCTCGGTGTTCGCCGACTACTACAAGCAGCACGACAAGTTCGAAGAGGACCACCGGAACGGTTTCCAGACCGTCGGCGACATCGCCTATCGCGACGACGAGGGCTACCTCTACATCTGCGATCGCAAGAAGGACATGATCATCTCCGGCGGGATGAACATCTACCCGGCCGAGATCGAGGCCGCGCTGGAGCAGCATCCTGACGTCTACGAGGTCGCGGTCTTCGGGATCCCTAGCGAAGAGTGGGGCGAGAACGTGCACGCCGTCGTCGTCGCCAGGCCCGGCGCCGATCTGACCGAGGCCGCCATCGCCGAGCACGCCAAGGCCCATCTGGCCAAGTACAAGGTGCCCCGCTCGATCACGTGGAGCGACGAGCTGCCGAAAACCGGTTCCGGCAAGATCCTGAAGCGCGAGCTGCGGGCGCCGTTCTGGGCCGACCGCACGACGAACGTCTGAGGCCTCCGCGCACCTGTCAGCGCTGCTGGCGGCGGGTCAGCCGATCCGAGCCGGTGTCGATGCCAGGGAGCTGCATGGCGATCGAGCCGAGTTGCTGACCGGCGAGATCGGCGACGATCGCCTCGGCCTCCGGCCACGAGGCCGCCCGCAAGCCGTCGGTGAGGTGGCGGTTGTACGACTGGTCGAACGTGATCACGGTCTTGCCGAGCGCGCGCAGCTGCTCGATGTTGTGTGGCGCGTCGTCGATGTAGGCGTCGGCGTCGACCTCCGGTTTGGCGCCGAGGAAGCACAGGTCGCGGTACGGGATGCGGTGCTCGTCGAGCCAGGCGGCGGTGTCGCCGACCGCCTTTTCGTGGCCCCAGTTGACGTACAGCCGGTGGGTGATGATGCGGATCCAGATGCCTGCGTCGGACAGCCGCCACAACCCATCGGCGGCCCCTTCGACGAGTGCCATCGTGCGGAACATGTCGTGGTCCATGACCGCGATCCGGTGGTACGTGGAGTACTCGTCGGGCTGGAATCCCCACTCGGTGAAGTCCCACGACCGCTCCAGCGTCATGGTCTCTGGTTCGACGCCGCGGATCTCGGCCATGATCTCCCGGAACCGGCCGGTGTGGTCGGCGACCACGCCGTCGAGGTCGACACCCAGGATGAACTGGCTGCGCACCAGCAGCAGCCTGGCAGCACGATCGCGCAGGGACAACGCGCAGCGGTGCTCCGCGGCCTACAGGGTGGCGGTGAGGGCGTCGGCGGCGAGCGCGTCGGGGGCGACGTCTCCGTGACGTCGTTCGCTCCGTGGGCCGGCGATGATGCGCCGGCGCACCCAGCCGGAGATCATGTCGACGGCAATCGTGCCGAGGACGACGATGATCAGGGCCAGGCCGGCCACGCCGAACTCGTTGAACGACAGCGCATTGACGAGGGTCCCGCCGATGCCGCCGGCGCCGACCGCGCCGAGGACCGCCGACACGCGGATGTTGATCTCGAACCGGTACAGCACGAACGACATCAGCTCCGGGAGCGCTTGGGGGAGGACACCCCAGCGCAGCCGTTGCAGGCGGTTGGCGCCGGCCGCATCCGCGGCCTCGAGGGGGCCGTCGTCGAGGCCCTCCAGGATCTCCGCGCACAGCTTGCCGAGCGTGCCGATCGAGCCGATGGCGATGGCCAGCACGCCGGCGTTCAGGCTGAGGCCGAAGATGGGGATGAAGGCGATGACAAGGATGACCTCGGGGAGCGCCCGCAGCATGTTGAAGCATTGGCGGATGACGAGCGAGACCAGGGTGCCGCCGAGGTTGCGGGCGGCGAGGAAGGCGAGCGGGACTGCGACGGCGGCGGCGAGCATCGTGCCCAGCCAGGCAATGGCGATGGAGTCCCACATCGCGTCGAGCAGCCGGCCGACGTCGGACCAGGTCATGTTGCCGAACATCAGCTGCGCCAGCCGCCACATGTCGGCAGGCGCCGAGATGAGTCGCTCCCACTTGGCGTCGAGGCCGACGGCGGCCCAACCGACGAGCACCGCAGTAAGCACGAGCGAGGCGGTCCAGAACAGCGAGCGCCGTGGTCGCGCCGGGCGCGACGGCGTAGGTGCGGCCTGGACCCTGGTCGCCGTGGCGGTCATACCAGACGCCTGCGCATCGCGCTGGAGATCTGGTCGACGATGAAGACGACGATGAAGAACATCACGACGATGCCCCAGACCTCCTCCCAGCGACCCTGGTTGCGGAAGAAGTTGAGGCGTCCACCGATGCCTCCGGCACCGACCAGGCCGAGCACGGCCGAGCCACGCAGGTTGAGCTCGAAGCTGTACAGCACGAACGAGGCGTAGGCCGGCAGGATCTGCGGCACGACCGCCGTGCGCAGGACCTGGCTGTGCCCGGCGCCTGCTGCTCGCGCCGCCTCAACGGGCCCCATGTCGATGCCGTCGACGGTGTCGGCCGTGAGCTTGACGATGACGGCGATCGAGAAACAGAACAGGGCCAGCAGGCCGGACAGGGCGCCGATGCCGACGGCGGCCACGAACAGCGACGCCCACAACACGTCGGGGAACGAGCGCATCACGTTGGACACCATCCGCAGCGCCCACATGACCGGTCTGTTCGGAGCTCCGACGGTGGTCGTCCACAGCGCAAGCGGCAGGGCGACGATGGCACCCCCGAACGTGCCGAGCACGGCCATCTGCAGGGTCTCGATGAACGCGCCGCGGGAACGATCGGAGAGCATCTGGCCGAGGTCGGTGTTGGGGATGGCAGCGATGACCCGGTTGTTGTTGGTGAGGTTCGTGAACACCTCGGACAGCGAGAAGCCGGTGCCGTACTCCCAGTCCCACGTCGTCGCGATCGTCAGCACCACGGCGACGGTGATCCCGACGACGGCGAACAGCGACGGCCGCGGGCGCTTCGGACGTGTCGCCACCGGCCCTGGCGCGACGGCCGCTGGTGGTGCGACGGCGTCACTCATACCGCTGCCTCACCTGCGAGTAGTGGCGAGTGGCGGGCATGAGCGGGGCGGCCACTGCGCGGGAGGCACCTCGGTCGAGGGCCGGCGGGGTCGAAGAGCGCTTGCAGCGGGAGGTGGGCGTGTCGCAGCACGCGGCCCGGTCGCTCCGGGCGTGAGTCGGCCCCGAGGGCGGCTTCTGGTGAACATTCGACCACTTCGTGGCACGAATGTTCACCAAGAACGGGATCGGCGCGGCACCGGCCGGTTCCTGGGGATTTTCGACCACGTTGTGGCACGAATGTTCACCAAGAACGAGCGGCGCGCCCGAACGCGCCAGACCGACAAGCCCGACCGGCAGCGCCCCGGGTCGCGTCGGCCGAGATGATGCCCCTCCTGCTTCAAGAGCTCTTCGCTCACCGCAACGTCGCCAAATGGCGGAGTCGGGCGCCGATGACACCCGGAGCGGCCTCACGAATCGGGTCGCCAGGCGAGTCGACGTTGCGTCGCCGGTGCTCACAGGGCGGCCTTCTTGGCCATCGTGTCGTCGGCGGTGAGGCTCCTGCCGTAGATGTCCTCGAACACGCCAGCGTCGGCAGCCGAGCCGGGACCATCGAAGACGAGCGCTCCGGCGCGCAGGCCGATGATGCGGTCGGCGTAGGCCGTGGCCAGGTCGAGGAAGTGGAGGTTGACGATGGTCGTGATCCCCAGCTCGCGGTTGATCTGCTGCAGGTCCCGCATCACGACGTGACTGGTCGGCGGGTCGAGGGAGGCCACCGGCTCGTCGGCGAGGATGATCGACGGCTCCTGCGCCAGCGCCCTGGCGATGCCCACCCGCTGGCGCTGGCCGCCAGAAAGGTTGGCGGCGCGCACGTAGGCCTTGTCGACGATCTCCACCCGCTCCAGCGAGCGCAGCGCCAGCTCGACGTCACCCTTCGGGTACAGGCCCGTGAGCGTCCGCCATGTCGCCGTGCGGTGGAGACGGCCCATGAGCACGTTGTTCAGCACGGACGTGCGGTTGACCAGATTGAAGCCCTGGAAGATCATGCCGATCTCGGCCCGCAGGTCACGCATCCCGCGCTTGCCGAGCTTCGTCACCTGGCGACCGTTGACCTCCAGCGATCCGCTGGTCAGCGGCACGAGGCCGTTGATCGCCCGCACCAGCGTCGACTTCCCCGCACCGGACAACCCGACCACGACGACGAGCTCGCCGTCGGCGATCTCGAGGTCGAGGTCGCGCAGGGCCGTCACCCCGCCGGGGTAGACGACGGACGCGTTGTCGAATCGGATCATCGCTTCCCCTACGGCGAGGTTCCCGGCCGGGTCGACCCCAGCCGGGAACGGACACTCATGTAAGTACCTCACCATGCTTGGTGACGCCGCGCCGGCATGGCCGGGGAGGGCGGGCATGAGCAAGAAACGGACCGTGACGATTGTTCGCTCGCTCGAAGACTCGCTCGCTCATTGGTGCACCATCTCGTGATGGGACGTCTTCAAGGTCCAGGCGAGCGCCGGCCACCAATGAGCACGAAACGGACCGTGACGATGGTTCGCTCGCTGGAAGACTCGCTCGCTCACTCGAGCAGGTCGGCCAGCTCGGTCTGCAGCTCGCGCATGATGTCGTAGTCCGACGATGTCACGGGGACCAGCCCGTCGATCTCGTACAGCTCCTGCAACAGGGTGACCCCCTCCTCGCTCTCGGAGATGTCGGTGAAGGCGGCCGTGATGGCCTCCTGCAGGTCCTCGGGCAGATCCCCGGCGACGGCGAAGCCGTCGTTGGGGATCGGCGCCGACCAAGCGAACACGACGACCTTCTCACCGACGTCGGGAACCTGCTCGACGATCTCACCGCGGGCGTCGTTGAACGACACACCGACGACGGCGTCACCGTCGTACACGGCTTGCACGGACGAGTCGTGGCCACCGGCGAAGATGGTCTCGATGTCCTCCACGGGGTCGACCCCGGCGTTGAGTAGTTCGAGCGCAGGGACCAGGTACCCGGATGCCGACCCCTGGTCGACGAACGAAACGGCCTGGCCCTCGACGCCGGCCAGCGAGTCGCGACCGATGGGGCCGTCCTCCGGACCCGCCGCGTCGCCGACACCGTTGCAGAACAGGAATCCGTCATCGCCGGCCGGGGCCGGCTCGTCCTCGCAGAACGTGTCCGGATCGTTCGTGAACCACTGCGTCACGTACGTCAGCGAACCGAAGCGCTCCGACTGCAGGATCAGCGTGGCGTCGGCCTGATCTTCGGCCTGCACCATCTGCGCCGGTCCGAGGCCGCCGGCGATCTGCGCCTGTCCCGAACCGAGGGCGGCGATGACGCCGGCGTAGTCGGACGGAACGAGCGCTTCGACGGGCACCCCGAGGCGCTCCTCGAGCATCGCCGCCAGCGGCTCGGCGGTCTCGATCAGGCCGCCCGCCTCGGCGGACGGCGTCAGCGTGAACACCAGGCTCTCCGGCCAGTCCTCGCCGGGCGTGACGGGCGCCATGCTGCCGCCCGCCGTCGTTGCCGACTCGCCCATCGTCGTTGCCGACTCGCCCATCGTCGTTGCCGACTCGGCCATCGTCGTTTCCGAACCGGCCATCGTCGTTGCCGAGCCTGCGTCGGCGCCGGTAGCCGGCGGATCGGCGCTCTCGTCGTCGTCGTCGCCGCAGGCCACAAGGACCAGTGCGACGGCCGTCGTGGCCACCAGCATTCTTCGCCGTCTCAACACAGTCTTGGTCTCCTCCGGTCAACGCCCCGCTGCGCGAACTCTAGATCAGGAGCAGCAGTTTTGCCGTCGAGCCGCCCACAGTCGGCGACGACGTGGTGAAACGCGGGCCAGCCGTCCACGT
>JALZMG010000034.1 GCA_030858325.1 Actinomycetota bacterium
GCTACGCATCGGCGACGACGTGGAGCATCCGTCGTTCGGTGAGGGTGTCGTCATCGACCTGCGTGGCCACGGCGAGGGGTTGGAGGCGACGATCAACTTCGCCGGCGTCGGCACGAAGCACCTGTCGCTGGCGTGGGCTCCGCTGCAACGCAAGCGTTGACGCACGCCCGGGTCTGGCCGGCGTGGTTGAATCGGGGCGATGAGGGCGGCGCTGCTGGTCGAGAGCCTCACGGGCAACACGTGGTAGGCGGCCGAGCTGGTCGCCGGCGACCTGAGCCAGGAGGGATGGACGATCACCGGCCTGTCCCGCGCTCGGCAGCCCGATCATGCGGCCATCCAGGCGGCCGATGTCGTGCTCGTCGGGACGTGGGTGCATGGACTGTTCGTCGTCGGGCAGACACCGTGGGCGCTGGCGGCGATCTCCAACCTGCCGGCGATGCGCGGCAAGCGGGCCGCCGTGTTCTGCACGTTCGCCCTGAACCCGGGCAACAGCCTGGACAAACTCAGGGGCGGTCGAGGCGACCGGAGCGCACGTGATCGGCGGGCTGGCGCTGCACCGCTCCAGGCTCGAGGCGCACAGCGAGGAGCTGGCGACCAGGCTCGTCGCCGCGCTGGCAGTGGCCGGCGACCCTGAGATCGGCCGCCCCAGTCACCGGAGTGTTTGCGGCCGTCGGAGTGTTTGCCGCGGGACATTCCCTCACGAAACACTCGGGTTGGCGAGAGGACGACGACCTTCGTGGCGATGCCGTCGGCGGCGAGGGCGTTGGCCCGCTGGAACGCTGTGACGGCGCCGACGGTCGAGGTCGGAGGCCGGCTACGGCTGTGCGGTGGTCGTGGCGGTCGTCGCCGCGCGCAGGTCGATCGAGAGGACCCGGCGGTTCTCGACGATCGGGCGGGCGCCGACGCCCGGCTGCAGGTCGCTCACATCGAGCGTCCGTCCGTCGCAGTCGGTGAACGCGCGTGTCGTGCG
Source organism: Actinomycetota bacterium (assembly GCA_030858325.1). Classification (GTDB taxonomy): domain Bacteria; phylum Actinomycetota; class Acidimicrobiia; order Acidimicrobiales; family Ilumatobacteraceae; genus JALZMG01. The sequence continues at coordinate 971 of JALZMG010000034.1, forward strand.
GACCTGCTCGACGACGCACGACGGCGGGCGGTCGGCCGGATGGGCCCAACGCACGACCCACCCCCGGGCCGGGTCGTCGCCCTCGTGGTCGAGCACGAGCGTGCGCGCGCCGGTCGTCGTGTCGAGCCCCGGGAAGATCAGCGGTCCCCCGTCGCTGACCGACGCGGCCACCCGTTCCACGTCACCGACCTGGAAGATGGTCGGCGCCAGGCGCTCTGTCGAATCGGCGCCACCGCGCGAGATGAAGAACGCGACGAACCATGTGGCGGCCATGATCAGCGCGATGACGGCCAGCCCGCCGGCGACAGGCGCGACGGCACGGGTGAGCGGCGAACGCAGGCGTGGGACGCCAGCCGCGGCGGCGGGGCCGGGAGCGTCTGACAGCACGAACCCATTGTGGCGGCGCCGGGGTTGCTCGCGCTCGGCACCGTCGATCTAGGGTCCATCGTTCGTGAAGCGCCCGTACCGCGTCGTGGTCGCCAAGCCGGGCCTCGACGGTCACGACCGCGGCGCCAAGACGATCACGCGGGCGCTGCGTGACCACGGGTTCGAGGTCATCTACACCGGGCTGCACCAGAGCCCGGAACAGATCGCCGAGACGGTGCTGCAGGAGGACGCCGACGCCGTCGGGCTGTCCCTCCTCTCGGGCGCGCACCTGACGCTGTTCCCGCGCGTGATGCGCGAGCTGCGCGACCGGGACCTCGAGGAGGTCCTCGTGTTCGGCGGCGGCGTGATCCCCGACGCCGACGCTCGCGCGCTTCGCGAACAGGGGGTCGGCGAGGTGTTCGGCCCGGGCACGCCGCTGCATCGCATCAGCGACTGGCTCGAGCAGGAGCTCGACCAGCGCACGGACGACAGGAGCTGACGTTGGACCTCTTCGAGTACCAGGGCAAGCAGTACTTTGCCCGCTTCGGCATCCCGGTCAGCGCCGGTGGGGTCGCGCACACGGTGGACGAGGCCCTCGCCGCCGCCGATGAGGCCGGTTACCCCGTCGTCGTCAAGGCCCAGGTCCAGGTGGGCGGGCGGGGCAAGGCCGGCGGGATCCAGCTGGCCGACGACGCCGCCGCGGTCCGCACGCACGCTGCCAACATCCTCGGGATGGACATCAAGGGGCACCTCGTCGAGCGGGTCTGGGTTGAGCACGCCTCCGACATCGACGAGGAGTACTACGCCAGCTTCACGCTCGACCGTGCCGCCAGGCAGCACCTGCTGATGTTGTCGGCGCAAGGAGGCGTGGAGATCGAAGAGGTCGCCCGGACGGACCCGGGCGCCATCGTCAAGTTGCACATCGATCCTGTCGACGGCCTGCCGGTGGCCGTCGCCAGGCAAGCGGCCGCCGATGCGCGGATGCCCGAACGGGCCCAGGACGGCGTGGCGGCGATCCTCGTCCAGCTCTACGACTGCTTCACGAACGGCGACTGCGATCTGGCCGAGATCAACCCGCTGATCCTCACGCCCGAGGGCGCCGTACACGCTCTCGACGCCAAGGTCAGCCTGGACGGCAACGCCAGCTTCCGCCACCCGGAGTGGGAGGAGTACGACAAGACCGAGGTGCTCGACGAGCGTGAGCAACTGGCCAAGGAGAAGGGCCTCCAATACATCGGGCTCGACGGCTCGGTCGGGATCATCGCCAACGGTGCCGGGCTGGCGATGAGCACGCTCGATGTCGTCAACCAGGTCGGCGGCACGGCCGCCAACTTCCTCGACATCGGCGGCGGCGCCAACGCCGACGTGATGGCCGCGGCGCTGGACGTGATCAATCACGACGAGAACGTCCGCTCGATCTTCGTCAACATCTTCGGCGGGATCACGCGCGGCGAGGAGGTCGCCAAGGGCATCGTCGAGGGGCTGTCGCGTGTCGAGTTGCGGGCGCCGATCGTCATTCGTCTCGACGGCACGAACGCCGAGGAGGGTCGCCAGATCATCCTCGATGCGGGCATCCCCGCCGACAAGCTGATCAGCAAGCCGACGATGCTCGACGCCGCCCGCGAGGCCGTCCGCCTGGCCAATCGATAGGC
>JALZMG010000264.1 GCA_030858325.1 Actinomycetota bacterium
CCGTGGACCCCCAAGACCCGGACCACGGCGTTCCTGCCATGGACCCCCGAAGACGCGAAGACCTGATGGGGCTCGCCCCAGAGAATTGCACCACTGATGATCCGCCTCGAGAACGTCTCCAAGCACTACGGCAGCGACGTCGTCGCCGTACGCGATGCCAGCTTCGACGTGCCGAAGGGCGAGTTCGTGTTCCTCGTCGGGCCGTCGGGGTCGGGCAAGAGCACGCTGCTGCGGCTGCTCAACCGCCAGGAGCGCCCGGAGATGGGTGCGGTGTGGGTGGCCGGGCGCAACATCCTCGGCATGCCGTCGGGACGGGTGCCGCAGCTGCGCCGCAACATCGGCAACATCTTCCAGGACTTCAAGCTGCTGACGAACAAGACGGTGTTCGAGAACGTGGCGTTCGCCCAGGAGGTCATCGGGAAGCCGAAGCACGTGATCCGCCAGCAGGTGCCGGCCGTGCTCGACCTGGTCGGCCTGGCCGGCAAGGAGGAGCGCTTCCCCCACCAGCTCTCCGGCGGGGAGCAGCAGCGCGTTTCGATCGCCAGGGCGTTCGTCAACCGCCCCCTGATCATGCTCGCCGACGAGCCGACGGGAAACCTCGACCCGGCGACGGGCGAAGGCATCATGCGCCTCCTCGACCGCATCAATCAGACGGGGACGACCGTGCTCATGGCGACGCACGACCAGCGCATCGTCAACACGATGCGCAAGCGCGTGATTCAGCTCGACCGCGGCGTCATCGTCCGCGACCAGGCGCGCGGGGTGTACGAGTGATCTCCCGGCTGGCGTACACGTTCCGCGAGACGTGGGCGAGCTTCCGCCGCAACATGACGCTGACCGTGGCCGCCGTCATCACGGCCGCCGTGTCGCTCCTGATCTTCGGGTTGACGCTCTTGATGCAGCGTGGCTTCGACAACATGCTCGAACGCTGGGAGGGCGGCGTCGAGATGATCATCAACGTCAACAGCGACGCCTCCAACGAGGCCCGGGCGGAGATCGAGGGCGCGCTGAACAGTGTGCGGCCGCAGCTCGTCTCCGACTGGCGCTACTGCGACGTCGACTGCTCGCTGTCGGACGCCGACCGCGTGCTCGCCGGCTCACCGTCGACGCGCGAGCTGCTCAACGAGTCGAACATTCCGACGCAATACAAGGTCGTGCCGGCCGACGCCAGTGACGTCGACACGTTGCGCGGGCTGCGCGAGACGATGGAGCAGCTGCCCAATGTCAACTCCATCGTGCTCGCCGAAGAGAGCCTGGACATCATCTCCAAGCTGAAGGGATTCGTCGGGCTGTACACGTATCTGCTGTCGATCGCCCTGCTGTTCGCCGCCATCCTGCTGATCTGGAACACCATCCGCACGGCGATGTTCGCCCGCCGCCGGGAGATCGAGGTGATGAAGCTGGTCGGGGCGACGGACTGGTTCATCCGCATCCCGTTCATGCTCGAGGGCTTGGTGCAGGGCCTGATCGGCGGCGTCGTCGCCTCCGCCGGGCTGTGGTTGATCAACGACAGCTGGACCGCCGGCGTCAACGACTTCCCCGAGAACAGCGGCTTCTCCGAACTCGTCGTCGGCGGCCGCTACTCGTTCAACGTGATGCTCGTCATCGTCGCCATCGGCATGGTCGCCGGCGCCGTCGGCTCCGGCATCGCCGCCTCCCGCTTCCTCGACGTCTGACGCGCAAGAGACTTTCTGGGCGCGCCCAGTGTCAGAGCCGGCACCGGGCGCGCCCAGATCACTGTTTGGGTCAGGTCAGCACCACGTCAGGGCGTCTGCGGCTTCGCCGTCGACGGGGCGGTCGCAGGTCGGGCACCAGGGGCGCAACTCGACCGTTGAGCCGCACGTGTCGTGGACGCGCACGGGGTCGTGGCCCTCTCTGCCGGCGCCCCACTCGGCGAGGGAGGCGATGGACTCGCCGAGGCGGCGGCCCGGCTCGGTCAGCGAGTAGCGCATGCGCAGCGGCCGGCGCTGGTACGGAGCGGCGGCGACGAGCGCCAACCGCTGCAGTGCCCGCAGGCGCGCCGTGAGGATCGTCGGCGCAATGCCGTCAAGTGCTGCCGCCAGCTCCCCGAACGTACGGTCGTCGTCGAGCAGCGCACCGACGACACGCAGGCTCCAGCGGTCACCGATCATCCGGGTCGCCGCATCGAGGGCGGCGGGGTTGTGGTGCGCCATGTGGTGAGCCTAGAGTCACTTGCAATTCGATAGTGACAAGGGAGCAACGATGACCATGTTCGAAGAACTCGGAGAACTCGTGCGGACCGCCCGTCGTGACACTGCGGCGTCCGTCGTCGCCATCGGCCGCCACGGGCGCGGCAGCGGGTTCGTGGTCGCGCCGGGACGGGTGGTGACCAACGCCCTCAACCTGCGCGACGAAACGACCGAGGTTCGCTTCCATGACGGGCGGGCGGTGCAGGGCCGGATCGTCGGCAGCGACGTCGACGGCGATCTCGTCGTGCTCGACGCCGACACTGGCGACGCAGCGGCACTGGCGTGGGC
>JALZMG010000278.1 GCA_030858325.1 Actinomycetota bacterium
CGGCGCAGATGCCTTCGGCCCGTTCGGCCCACTGCCGGTCGTCGATGCGGTTGACGGCCTCCTTGGAGGCGAAGAACAACGCCCAGATCCAGAACGCGGCGAACAGCAGCACCACGGGGACGAGGACATATCGCCAGCGGCTCGGGCGCGCCGGGGCCGGGTGGCCGTCCGGTTCCGCCCGGCGGTCCGTCGCCGTCATCGCGCCTCCGCGGCGGGGCGGTAGGACGCCGCGAGCAACCCAACGGCTGATCCGACGCCGACGACCCCGGCGATCAATCCGCCGGCCCAGCCGGAGTGCAGCCCACCGTCGCCGGTCAGCCCGAGCGCGTGATCCAGGCTTGCCGTGCCCGGCCCGATCGTGGCGACGGTCCAGGCGACGACGGCGATCGAGGCGGTGTACTCCCAGCCCTCGCCCTTGCGGAAGATGAAGAAGCCGTTGCGCCGGTGGGCGACCCACAGCGCCACGAGCATGACGGCGACGATTCCGGCCGCGGCCAGCGGCGTCAGCAGGCCGGCGGCGAACGCCCAGCCGGCACCGATCTCGGTGCCCGCGGCGAGTCGGGCCTGGACCTGCGGCCAGCGCATCCCCATCGAGCCGAACCACCGACCGGTACCGGCCAGCCGGCCACCGCCGAACACCTTGTTCAACCCGTGCGCCGACAGTCCGACACCGAACGCCACGCGCACGACGAGCAACGCGACGTCGATCGGCTCCATCCCCGCCGCACGATACCGACGCCGGGCGCGGAGGCTCCGCCCGCGCAAATCGTCTCAAAGCCGACGCGGCAAACACCAAGGGTGTCGTCGCGGCGGCGCTGGTAGAAACGACGTCGTGCATGGTGCTGCGACCTCGGGGCGGTTCCGGCGCGCCCGTGAGGGGTGGCGGATGGTGCGCGCCCAGACCAGCCTGCACCCCCGGCCGTTCTACCTCGCCGTCGCCGGGGCCTCCGTCTTCGCGCTGTGCACGATCGGTTCGAGCATCGCCGTGCGCTGGGTCACCGACCGTGTCATCGTCCCCCGCTTCGAGACGGGCACGGTCGCCGTCTCGACCGTCGTCGCCGGCATCGGGCTGATCATCGCCATCGGGTTCGTGCGCGCCATCGGCGTCGTTGTGCGCCGGACGTTCGCCGGCATCGCCATGTGGCGGATCGCCAGGACGCTCGGCGAGCGCGTCGTCGACCGGTTGATCCGCCAACCGATCTCGTGGCATCAGCGGCGGCCGGACGGCGATCTCGTCGCCCGCGCCGGCGTCGACACCGATGCCGCCGTCTCCGTGCTCGCACCGATCCCCTTCGCCACCGGGACCGCACTGCTGATCGTCGTCTCGGCGATCTGGCTCGTCGTCTCCGACGCCGTCATCGGCACCGTGGCCGTCCTCGTCTTTCCGGTGCTCATCGGGATCAACGTCCTGTACCAACGGCGCGTCGACCGGTACTACACCGAGGCCCAGGACCATCTCGGCAAGTTGTCGGCCGCCGTCCACGAGAGCTTCGAGGGCGTGCAACTCGTCAAGGCGTTCGGTGCGGAGCGCCGGGAGACGGAGCGCCTGGCGACGATCGCCGGCCGGCTGCGCGACTCGCGCGTCCACGCTGTGCGCCTGCGCGGCACGTTCGAGGCGCTGCTCGACGTGATCCCGTCGATGGCCAACGTCGGCCTGCTGCTGCTCGGCGCCACCCGCGTGCGCGACGGCGAGATCACCGTCGGCGAGCTGTCCAGCTTCATCTACCTGTTCACACTGCTCGTCTTCCCGTTGCGTTTGATCGGCTACGTGCTCTCGGAGCTACCGCACTCGCTGGCCGGCTGGCGTCGGGTGCAGGAGGTCACGGATGGTCCGCTCGAGCCTGATCCATACGCCTCCATCGGCGTCGCCGCGGCCGGCCGCGGACTGGTGCTCGACGACGTAGCGTTCACGTTCCCGGACGAGACGACGCCGACACTCGACGGCATCGACCTCGACGTCGGCGCCGGCCGCATCGTCGCCGTCGTCGGGCCCACCGGGTCCGGGAAGACGACGCTGGTCGAGCTCGTCGCCGGCCTGATCGCCCCGGACCGGGGACGGGTCCGCGTGATGTCGGGAGGCAGTGCCGTCGTGTTCCAGGAGGCGTTCCTGTTCTCGGGCACGATCCGCCACAACATCCTGCTCGGCGCCGACTTCTCCGACGACGAGGTGTGGCAGGCACTGCGGCTGGCCGAGGCGGAGGAGTTCGTCGGTGACACGCCCAACGGGCTGGACACCGTCGTCGGCGAGCGCGGCGTGTCGCTGAGCGGTGGCCAGCGCCAGCGCGTTGCACTCGCCCGGGCGCTCGTGCGCCGACCTGCACTGCTGCTGCTCGACGACACGACCTCTGCGCTCGACCCGGCAACGGAGGCCGCCGTCCTCGCCAACCTGCGCGGGGCGCTGGCCGGCACGACGGTGTTGATGGTTGCCTCACGGCCCTCGACGATTGCGCTCGCCGACGAGGTGCTGTTCGTCACGGGTGGGCGGATCGAGGACCACGGCCCGCACCGCGCCCTGCTGCAACGGCGACCCGGCTACCGCGCGCTCGTCGAGGCGTTCGAGTTGGACCGGGCAGACACCGACGAACTCGGCGAGGACCGCCGCCGCGGGGGGCGCGACGCAGTCACCGTGACCGGGGGAGGTGGCGGCGGTGACTGAGCCGATCGGGCGCTTCGGTGCCGCGCACACGATCAACCGCGGCCTGCACGAGGCGCCGGTGCTGCGCCAGGGATTGGCCATCACGTGGGGTCTGGCGGCCGTCGGGGCGACGGGACGCGTCGTCGTCCCCGTCCTGCTGCAGCAAGCGATCGACAAGGGAATCGTCGCCGACGACGGCGTGCGCGTCGGCTTCGTCGCCGTGCTGTGCGCCATCGCCGCGGTGGCGCTGGTCATCGCCGGCGTGGCCCAGCGGCGCGCTGTCATCCGCCTGGGGACGCGCAGCGAGGCCGCGCTGTACCACCTCCGAGCTCGCCTGATCGCCCACATCCACCGCATCTCGCTGGCCGACCACAACGAGGAACGGCGCGGCGCGCTCGTCGCCCGCGTGACCAGCGACATCGAGACGCTGGCGCAGTTCTTCCAGTGGGGTGGCCTGGCCTGGCTGCTCGACGGCCCGCTGATCGTGATGGTCGCCGCCGTCATGCTCGCCTACGACTGGATCCTCGCGGTCGTCGCGTTCGTCATCGCCGCCCCGCTGGCCATCATCTTGCGCCTCCTGCAGCGCCATCTCGCCGCTGCCTACGACCGCGCCCGGGAGCGCAACGGCGAGATGCTCGGCACGATCACCGAGGTCGTCACCGGGGCCGAATCCGTGCGCGCCTACCGGGCCGGCGACACGATGCAGGCCGAGGCGGACACGGCGATCAAGGGCCGCGCCGATGCGCAGATCCGTGCCGGCGTCATCGGCGCGTTCCTCTTCCCGTCTGGCGAGGTGTTCTCCGTGCTCACCGTCGGCGGCGTGATCGCCGTCGGCGTCGCCAGGGGCCCGGCGAGCGGGTTGACGGCGGGGGCGATGATCGGGTTCGTGTTCCTGACGTACCGCTTCCTCGAGCCGATCGCCGAGTTCACGGAGGTGCTCGACCAGACGCAGACCGCCGTCGCCGGGTTGCGCCGTGTGCTCGGAGTGCTCGATCTGCCCGTCGGTCCGCCACCTCCTACAGACCCCCGGCCGCTGCCCGCCGGGCCGCTGGACGTCGACGTGCGCGACGTCACGTTCTCCTACCCGACACGCGGCCTGGCCGAAGCGGTCGACGCCGCCGTGCTGCGCCACGTCAACGTCAGTATCCCGGCCGGCCAACAGGTCGCGCTCGTCGGCGCCACCGGGTCGGGGAAGACCACACTCGGCCGCCTCATCGCCCGCTTCGCCGACCCGACGATCGGGCAGATCCGCATCGGAGGAATCCCGGTGCAGTACGTCGCCAACGACGAGTTGCGGCGACGGCTGGTCGTCGTCAGCCAGGAGCCGTTCCTGTTCGACGACACGATCGCCGCCAACGTCGGCTTCGCCCGTCCTGGCACGTCACTGAGCGACATGGACGCCGTCGTCGAGCGCCTCGACCTCGAGGACTGGATCGGCGGCCTGCCGGACGAGCTGATGACCAACGTCGGCGAGCGTGGCGATCAGCTCTCCGCCGGCGAGCGGCAACTCGTGGCGCTGTTACGCGCCGGCGTGGCCGACCCCGACGTCCTCGTGCTCGACGAGGCCACGTCGTCGGTCGACGCGCTGACCGAGGTGCGCATCTCGCGGGCGCTCAACCGGCTCGCTGAGGGGCGGACGACGATCGCCATCGCCCACCGCCTGTCCACCGCCGCGCGCGCCGATCGCGTTCTCGTGCTGCACGACGGCCGCCTCGTCGAGGACGGCGCGCACGCCGACCTGCTGGCCGCCGGCGGCACGTATGCCCGCCTCTACGACGCCTGGATGGCCGCCACCGCCACCCCCACCCCCAGCGCGACGCCCTGACCGGCAAAGATCGCGTTCTCACGAGGTTTCGTGTGCAGAAGTGGCGCCGATGTCAGCCACGAATCGGCGGGGCGCCGGTCAGTCCAGTGACCCGACGTCGATACCGAACGGCAGCGGCCCGTTGACGGCGGCGATCCGGCAGTTCGGCTCGCCGCGCTCGAACCGCGATCTGGGGATCGTGACGGCGAAGGGGGCAGTCGCACCGGGCGCGAGATCGTCGACGATGACCCGCTCGTCGCGCCGGCGGCCTCGACCGACCTCGACGAGGATGGCGAACGTCGACGTCTGGGTGCCGTCGTTGGTGATCGTTCCCCCGGCGACCACGGCCTCGTCCTCGCCGCGGCACGACACCAGCTGCGCCGAGTGCGGCGACGGACGGTCGTAGGCCCGAATGGCGTCGACGAAGGCGATGGTGAGCACGAACCCGACGGCGCAGGCACCGAGGCCGGCGCCGCCGGTGATCAAGCCGGCGACGGCGAACGATCGGCCCGTGCCGGTGGTCCTCGATCGACGAAGCCCGGCCGCGCCGAGCCCGAGCGCGACGATCGCGGTGGCGACCATGGGGACGGCCACGAACGGGATCCAGCCAAGCGCCGTGGCGCCGATGCCGCAGACCATCGACGCCGTCGCCAGACCGTTGCCGCCGCGTCGCGCCGGGCCGTCCACCGCTCGGCGCAGGCCGGCGTCGACGAACCGGCGGCCGTCGCTGGCGACGTCGGCGGTCCACTCGGCACCGTTGTGGTAGCGGTGCTCGAAGCGCCCGGACGGATCCGGGTACCACCCCGGCGCGCCGATCACCGCCGCACTGTAGGGCCGCGTTCGCGCCGTGGTCGACGATGCCGGCCCCCGTACGCTCGGCGGCGTGGAGCTGGTTCTCGTCCGTCACGGCCAACCGGAGTGGGTGCGCGAGGGGCTCAACGTCGTCGACCCGCCACTGACCGAGCTCGGCCACCAGCAGGCCCAGCGGCTGGCCAAGTCGATGGTCGGCGAGCTGTTCGACGAGGTGCTCGTCTCCCCGCTGACACGCGCTCGCCAGACGGCCGCCCCCGTCTTGGAGGCGCTCGGCCGCGAGGAGACCGTGGAGAGCTGGCTGGAGGAGATCCGCGACCCGAAATGGCACGGCACGCCGGCCGAGCGCGCCGCCGAGGCGTACAAGGAATTGCGCCAGCGCCCGGCGACCGGGCGGTGGGACGGACTGCCAGGCGGCGAGTCGACACGCGAGTTCGTCGAGCGCATCCGCCTCGGCGCCCGAACGTTTCTCGACGCCCGAGGCATCCGCCGTGCCGACCACGAGCTGCCGGTCTGGGACGTCGACGAGCCCGGCCGGCGGATCGCGCTCGTCGCCCACGCCGGCACGAACTCGGTGACGATCTGTCACCTGCTCGGGCTGGAGCCCACGCCGTGGGAGTGGGACCGCTTCGTCCTCGGCCACGCCTCGATCAGCAGGCTGGAGGCGATCCCGCTCGGGGATGGCTTCACGTTCAGCCTGACCGCGTTGTCAGACGTCGAGCACTTGGAGCCGTCCGAGCGCACTCGCTGAACGTCGGTCGCGGTAGCTTCCGGCCATGGCGACGCTCGACGAGGACCGCTTGAAGCAGCTCCAGTTCCTGGTCTTTTCCAAGCTCGAAGGTGCCGTCACGTCGGGCATGATCCACCTCGGTGACCGTCTCGGGTTGTATCGCACGCTGGCCGCAGCCGATGAACCGCTGACGACTGTCGAGCTGGCCGCACGGTCCGCGCTCGACGAGCGGTGGATTCGCGAGTGGGCCTATAACCAGGCCGCCGCCCACCTCCTCGACGTCGACACGGCCGAGCCGGGAACCGAGCGGTTCTCGCTGTCGCCGGAAGCCGTCGCCGTGCTCGCCGACGGTGACCACGAGGCGTTCGGGATGGGCATGTTCCATCGTCTCCCGCAGACCATGGACACACTCCGCGCGCTCCCCGAGAGCTTCCGGACGGGGCTCGGTCACGACTACGACTCGCACGGCCCTGAGGGTGCGGCCGGTATCGAGCGCAGCTTCGAGCCGTGGAACCGTGCCCACCTGCTGACCGACGTGCTGCCCGCACTCGACGGCGTCGTCGACGCACTGCGCTCCGGCGCGAACGTGGCCGACATCGGCTGCGGTGCCGGCGGGGCCGTGCTGATGATCGCGGGGGCGTTCCCCGCCAGCCGGGTCGGCGGCTACGACATCAGCCAGCACGCGCTGTCGCGCGCCGCCGAGCGCCTGCGCGATTCGGGTCTCGCCAATGCCTCGTTCCACGACCCGAGCGTCGACGCGCTGCCGTCGGATCACTCGCTGGACCTCGTCACGACATTCGACTGCCTGCACGACATGACCGATCCCCAGGGCATGGCCGAGGCCATCCGCGCAGCCATCGCCGACGAGGGCACGTGGCTGCTCGTCGACATCAAGGGCCGGGACACGTTCGCCGAGAACGCGGAGAAGAACCCGATGGCCTCGCTGATGTACGGCATCAGCGTGTTCTCCTGCATGTCCTCCGCGCTGTCGACGCCAGGCGGCGCCGGCCTCGGCACGCTCGGCCTGCCCGCCTCCAAGGCCGAGGCCATCGCCACGGCGGCGGGGTTCTCGCACTTCCGCAAGCTCCCCGTCGATCACGCTGTCAACGCCTTCTACGAGATCCGCGTGTAGTCGCGCTTCCTCAGCCGAGTGTTCGCGGCCAGCCGAGGGTTTCGTGCGGGGCGTCCCCTCACGAAACCCTCGGGTGCAGCGAAACCCTCGGATGGTGCGACCGTCGTAGCCTGCCGGGGTGCAGCTGACGCCGGCCCGCTACCGCCTCGTGTGTGCAGTGGCGCTGGGGTTGCTCGTGGCGATCGTGGTGACGGGTGCGGCCGTGCGGTTGACCGGGTCCGGGCTCGGCTGCGACGACTGGCCGAACTGCAACGACGAGCGACTGATCGACGTGTCGTCGAACCACGCCGCGATCGAGCAGATCAACCGGTTGTTCACGGGTCTCGTCTCGGTGTCGGTCATCGCCGCCGTGCTCGGCTCGCTGCGGCGCGTTCCCCGCCGTGCCGATCTCACGAGACTGTCGCTCGGCCTCGTCGCCGGCGTGCTGGCCCAGGTCGTGCTCGGCGGCGTGCTGGTGATCTTCGACCTCCACCCGATCCTCGTGCAAGGCCACCTCGTGCTGTCGCTCGTGCTCGTCT
>JALZMG010000281.1 GCA_030858325.1 Actinomycetota bacterium
ATGCGGTACAGGGTGAACGTGGGCTCGTCGTCGGCGACGAGCACGCGGTCACTGATCCATCTCCGCAGCAGCGCGCCGGCGTCGTCGTAACGACGGTCGTCGCCGCGCGGCACGTCGACGTGCACGATGTTGTGTTCGTCACGGGCAACGAGCGTGTCGACGTCGGCGGGGGAGAGCACGTCGTACGGCGGGGCGACGACGGCGTCAAGGTCGGTCCCCGGCGCGTAGCGCACGGCGCGGAACGGTTCGAAGCGGGGCACGTCCCCAGGCTGGCACCACCCGTTCTGTCCTTTCCAAACGACCGGTTCGGGCGCATTCGAACGGACGGTGCGAGCTACGGTGCCGACCTCGTGATGCCGGCGGCCGTGCTCTGCGACATCGACGGCGTCGTCTGGTTGGCCAGACAGGCGATCAGCGGGGCGCCGGAGGCCGTCGGCGCGCTGCGTGCGGCAGGCGTGCGCGTCGTGTTCGTGACGAACAACTCGGCGGCGCCGGTGGCCGAGCAGGAGGCGGCCCTGAAAGCCATCGGCATCCCCGCCCGCGGAGACGTCATCACCTCGGCGATGGCCGCCGCCCATCTCGTCGTCCCCGGCGAGCGCGTGCTCGTGTGTGGCGGACCCGGGGTCGCCGAAGCGGTCGCCGGCCGCGGCGCGTACTCCGTCGCCGGCAATGACGAGTCGGCGGGCACCGTGGACGCCGTCGTCGTCGGGTTCCACACCGACTTCGACTATGCCCGGCTGCGCATCGCCGCAGCGGCCGTACTCGGCGGCGCCCGCCTGATCGGCACGAACGACGATCCGACCTATCCGACGCCGGCGGGACCGATCCCCGGCGGCGGCGCGCTGCTGGCGGCGGTGTCGACGGCTGCGGGCGCGATGCCGATCGTCGCCGGCAAGCCGTTCGCGCCGATGGCCGCCATCGTCCTCGACGCCCTCGGTCGCCCCGACCCGGCGCAGCTGCTGATGGTCGGTGACCGGCCGAGCACGGACGGCCGCTTCGCCGTCGCCATCGGCTGCCGGTTCGCGCTGGTGCGCTCGGGCGTGACGGCGCCCGGCGTTGACACCGAGCCGCGGCCGGACCTGGATGGTGCTGATCTCGCCGCCGTCGTTGCGCAGGTCATCGCCGCCGGGACAGGCCACTAGCATGCTCCGATGGCCAAGAACGCCAAGAACACGCTGCAGCAACTACTCGAGTCGGGCATCCAGTTCACGGAGATGTCACGCCAGCAAGCCGAGGCTGCCGTCAAGAGCTTCGTCAAGGCGGGGAAGGTGCGCCGCGCCGAGGCGGAGAGCACCGTCCAGAGCCTGATCGACCGGGGCCGGGAGACCGCCCAGCAGGTCGCCGACGCCGTGCAGCAGGAGGTCGCCAAGCAGTTGGGCTGGTTGGCCAATCGCGTCGACGACCTCGAAGATCAGCTGGAGCGCTTCGTGTCGCAGGTGAACGCGCCGTCCGCCGCGCCTGCGGCGCCAGCCACGAAGAGCCCGGCCAAGAAGGAGGCGCCAAAGAAGGCCGCGGCGAAGAAGGCGTCTGGCGCGGCGAAGCGGGCTACGACTGCCGGCACGACAGCGGCGAAGAAGTCGGCGCCCAAGAAGTCGACAGCCAAGAAGACGCCGGCGAAGAAGTCGACGGCGAAGAGCTCGACGGCGAAGAAGACCCCGGCGAAGGCCACGGCGAAGACGTCCGGCGCAACGAAGAAGGCGACCACGGTGCGCAAGGCTGCGGCGAAGCGGCCCGCCGGTTCGACGACGAGCTGACCCGCAGTGGGCGCCCGCCGGCGCCTCGACGCCGAGCTTGTACGCAGGGGTCTCGCCGCCAGCCGTGCGGATGCGGTGACGACGGTGCAGTCGAATCGCGTGCTCGTCAACGGCGCCCTCGCCGACAAGCCGGCGCGCCTGGTCGCCACCGGTGACGCGGTCACGGTCACCGGCCCACCGGCCCGCTTCGTCGGACGCGGCGGCGACAAGCTGGCGGCCGCGCTGGCCCACTTCGCCATCGACGTGGGCGGGCGGCGGATGCTCGACGTCGGCGCATCGACAGGCGGGTTCACGGACTGCCTCCTGGCCAACGGGGCGTCGTGTGTCGTCGCCCTGGACGTCGGGCACGGCCAACTGCACCCCCAACTGCGCGCCGACCCCTGCGTCGTCGTGATGGAGCGGACGAACGTCCGCCACGTCACGCCGGAGGCGATCGGCGGACAGGTCGACGGCGTGGTCGTGGACGTCTCGTTCATCTCCTTGCGCGTGGTCATCCCGGTGCTCGTGACGCTGTGCCACCCTGGGGCACCGATGGTGCTGCTCGTCAAGCCGCAGTTCGAGGCCGGCCGTGCCGAGGTCAACCGGGGTCGCGGAGTCATCACCGACACCGCCATCCACGAACGTGTGCGAGATGGGGTGGACGAAGCCCTCGTGGCTGCGGGCTGCACCGTGCACGGTTGGATGGCCTCGCCGCTGCTCGGAGCGCGCGGCAATCGGGAGTTCCTCGTCCACGCGTCGACGGCGGGGGAGTCGTCGTGACGCGTGTCGCCTTCGTCGCCCACCACGAGCGGCCCGAGGCGTCGGCGCTGGCCGCCGAGACGATCGCCTGGCTCCGCCGACAGGGTCACGACGCATGGCTCGGGTCGGCCGACGCAATGGCGTTGGAGCTGCCCGAGCTGGTCGGCGAGCGAGCGTTGGCGAACGCCGATCTCGTCGTCACCCTGGGCGGCGACGGCACGATGCTGCGCGCCGTGCGCCTGCTCGACGGTGCCGCCGTACCACTGCTCGGCGTCAACCTCGGCGTGCTCGGCTACCTGACCGAGATCGATCCGCCGCAGCTGACCGACGCGCTGGCCCGCTTCGCCGCGGGACCCGACGCCGGGTTGTGGACGCTCGACGCGCGGATGATGCTGTCGATCACCGCCAGCGGCTCGGTGCGGGGGACATGGAGGGCGCTCAACGAGGTCGTCGTCGAGAAGCACGAATCCGGGCACACCGTTGCGCTGCACGCGCGGATCGATGGCGCGCCGTTCACGACGTACGCCGCCGACGGCCTGATCGTGGCCACCCCGACGGGCTCGACCGCCTACTCGCTGTCGGCCCGCGGTCCCGTCGTGTCGCCGGGCCACCGCGCATTGCTGCTGACGCCGGTGTCACCGCACATGCTCTTCGACCGCTCGCTCGTGCTCGACCCCGACGAGGAGGTGGCTATCGAGGTGCTCGGCCACCGCCGCTGCGAGCTGGCCGTCGATGGGCAGCTCGTGGCCACGCTGTCGTCGCAAGATGTGGTCACGTGTCGGGCCGCCGCCGAGCAGGCCTACTTCGTGCGCCTCGGACCCCATCACTTCCACCAGATCCTCAAGGCCAAGTTCGGTCTCACGGACCGCTGATGCTGACCGAGCTGCACATCGAGAACCTCGGCGTCATCGAGCGCCTCGATCTCGTGCTCGGCCCCGGACTGAC
>JALZMG010000302.1 GCA_030858325.1 Actinomycetota bacterium
CGGCCGTGTACGTGTCCGGGTCGGCGATGTCGGCGTCGTCGGGCCCCAGTGACCCACCAGGAGCCGGGCCCGTCATTGGTCCTTGTCCAAGGAGTCGAACAATGCCAGTTCTCGCGACATCACGGGGAACCAATGACAGAAAAGACCGTCACGCTGTTCGCTCGCCAGCTCGCTCATCTGTCGTCGTCCGACTCAGCGGCGACGCCGTGGCGTTCGACCGTCGTGCCGGCGCGCCAGTTCGTGCCGACCTCCTGCCAGAACCCGCCGATCATCTCCGTCGGCGCCAGGCGCGTCAACTCCTCGACCGGCGACTCGTGGAACTGGATCGTCGCCTCGCCGGCGTAACACGTGCCGACCTCGCCGTCGAAGCCGCGCATCGTCACCAGCTCGTGCAGCGCGTCGGTGCCGTCACTCTCGATGGCCGGGAACACGCGATGGTGCAGCATCGGGTGGCCGTTGACGAACCCGGCGACGGGTGCCGTGCCGGTGATCGTGAACGTGGCGTCGATCAGCCGCCGCCCGGCCGCCGAGCAGGTCGCGCCGAAGCGGCCGCCGGGCTCGAGGCGCGGGCCGGCGACACCGACGTTGACGGGTCGCGTGACGTACAGGTCGCCGAGCTTCTTCGGGTAGCCCTGGTGGTGGCCGCGAACCATGGCGAAGTCACGGTCGACCCAGATGTAGACGCAGCGGCTGTAGGTCTCGCCCCGGTAGGAGCAGCGCACGACGACGAACGTCTCCAGGTACTGGGCCCGCACGGGGTCGAGCAACTCCTCGAAGCTGTCGCTACAGCTCTGCCAGTCGGCCCAGATGACGGCCACCGCGCCGGGGTCTTCGGCGGCGGGGCGCAGAGGCGACGGCAGCAGCTCGGCGACCGCCGCCGGATCGGTGCGGAACTCGACCGTCAGCATCGATCCGCTGTAGTGCCACGGCGGGGGCGGCACGAGGGATGAACGGCCGGTCGCCGTACGTGGGAACATGAAGCCCTGTCCCGCCCCCACGACGCCAGCCATGGGCGGCACCCTACCGCTGACCGAGAAACGCTTGGATTCCGACAACCACGAGCCACACGCGCCTGACGCGCCCAACCACAATGGCGACGACGACGACGGCGACGACGCGACGGAGCCGATCCCGCCGCCGAAGAAGCTGCCGCCTGTCATCCTCGCCGTCGACATCGGGGGGACGAAGTTCGCCGCCGGCTTGGTCACGACGCGCGGCGAACTACTCGACCGCGCCGTCGTGCTCGTCGACCACGACGTCGGGCCGGAGGCCCACTTCGCCCGCCTCGCCGACGTCGTCGAGCAGCAGCAGGAGGCCGCCGACCGCCATGAGGTGCGCATCTCTGCGGTCGGCATCGGCTCGGGCGGTCCGATCACGCCGCACTGCGAGACGGTCTCGCCCGTCAACATCCCGGCCTGGCGGGAGTTCCCACTGCGCCAGCGTCTGCGCGAACTGACCGGGACGCGCGTGTTCGGTGACCTCGACGGCAAGGCGCTGGCGCTGGCCGAAGGGTGGCAGGGCGCGGCGGCCGGCCTGGACAACTACTGCGTGCTGACGGTGTCGACGGGCATCGGTGCCGGCATCGTGCTGGACGGGCAGTTGCTCGACGGCGCCTCGGGCAACGCCGGGCACCTCGGGCACACGATCGTCGAACCGAACGGCCGGCGCTGCGGGTGCGGTGCCCGTGGCTGCCTGGAAGCGGAGGCGTCGGGCCTGGCGATCGAGGCGATCACCGGCCGTTCGCCGACCGAGCCGACCTACGAGATCATGCAACGCACCGGGCGTCTGGTCGGGCGGGGCATGGCCTCGCTGTGCAACCTGCTCGACATCGACCTCGTCGTCGTCGGTGGCGGTGTGGCGCTCGGCTTCGCGGCCACGTTCTTCAACGCTGCCCAGGAGGAGCTGAGCACGCACGCCCGCCTGCCCTACAGCCGCCAGGCGCGCATCACGCCGACGCGCCTCGGCGATCGCGGCCCGCTGATCGGCGCCGGTGCCGTCGGCATTCGCGGGATCAGCCGCTCCCGGTGACGTCATTCCCCGTGACATAGGGTCACGCCGTGACCAAGATTCGCAGCAAGGACTCGCGCGCCATCCAGGACCGGCGCGGCCGGGGCGGCGGCGGGTTGAACTTTCCGGGCATGGGTGGCGGTGGCGGCGGCCTGCCGATCCCGACCAAGGCCGGTGGCGGGCTGATCGGCATCCTCGTGTTGCTGGCGGCCATGTTCCTGCCCAAGCTGCTCGGCGCCAACCAGGCCGTCGACACGAGCGGCACGAGTGGTTCCAGCTCGGAGGCGTCGACGTGCGACGAGGAGCTGGAGCAGATCCTCTGCGGCGCGACCGAGGACGTCCAGGAGTACTGGACGACGGCGCTCCCGCAGTCGCTGGGGACGGCCTACCAGCCGACGCAGACCGTGTTCTTCTCCGGGGCGACGAACACCGGATGCGGCCAGGCCACGTCGCAGGTCGGGCCGTTCTACTG
>JALZMG010000307.1 GCA_030858325.1 Actinomycetota bacterium
CCACCGCCGTCGGCGCGCGCAGACTGCTGCTCGCTCAGCGTCCACGGCCCGAGGCGCGCGGCGGCCTCGGCGCGCAGCGTGTCGATCGTCTGCTCGACGTCACGCAGATGACCGACGCCAGACGCGACCACATCGACGTCGTCGCCCTGCCAGACGGAGCCACCGCTGCTTCGCTGGGCGTCGGAGTAGCGCCACGCCAGGACATTGATGGCGGCTGCGATGTCGTCGCTCGGCGCCGCCAGGCCGGGCCGGAGGTACCTCCAGAGCAGGTACGCCAACTCGGCAGAGTCGACGGCCGGCCCCGGGTCCTGGCCGTACTCGACGTCGAGGGAGTGGCCGACGTCGGCTTGGACGCAGACGGCCGAGACGATCGTCCCATCGTCGAGGCGCAACGGATACACACCGATCCCCCCGACTCCGTACCCGTCGACGGTGATCGCCCCGCCGACCTCCTCGGCGGAGTATCCCGGATTCCATTCCCCGGCGATCCGCGCAGCGGGCGTCATGGCGACGACGGGGGTGGCGAGCACCGGCGCAGCGATGAAACCCGCGGCGATGAAGCCGAGCAGAAGACCAGTAGCGAGGGAGGGCGAGCGACGGTGCATGCTCCCCTGGGTGTGCCGATCCGCCGAAAGCGGAAATCGAGCTGCGACACTTCGCCGATGGTTGCACTCCGGCTGGAGATGGCGAGCACATGAGCGAGCGAGTCTTCGAACGAGCGAACCATCATCACGGTCCTTTCGCTCGCTGGTGCGCCGTCAAGGCGACAACGGCGGACGCCTGCACCGACTCGACGGTGCACCAGTGAGCGAGCGAGTCTTCGAGCCACTGGGCGAGCCGATCGGCGCGCCTGGCGAGACCGACCTGGCGGCGATGCTGACGGCGATCGACGTCGTGGCCCGACCCGGTGAGTTCGTCTACGTCGTGCGTGCTCCCGGTGAGCCTGCTCCGCCCGATGCGCTGGCGAAGATCGACGAGGTGGCCTCGGTCAGCTACGTCGTTCCGGCTGGTTCGCCCGCCGACATGGGTGCGCGGTACCGGGCGGCGTGGTTGACGGTGACGGTCCCGAGCTCGCTGCAGGCCGTCGGCCTGACGGCGGCACTGGGGACTGCGCTCGCCGCGGCCGGCATCCCGTGCAACGTGCTCACCGGCTTCTACCACGACCACCTGCTCGTTCCCGCGGACCAGGCCGAGCAGGCGATTGCCGTCGTGCGCTGGCTGCGCAGCGACGGCTGAGCGTGCGCCCGGCGCGGGCGATGGCGGCAGCAGCGCTCAGGCCGGCCGGCCGCCGCCGATGACAGCGGTCGCAGGTTCGTCCATGGAGACCAGACGATCGGGTCGGCACGATCGTGACACGTCGCCGTACCATTCGTCCGTGGGCCGGATCCTGTTCGTCACATGGCACGGTGGCGGCAACGTCAATCCGGTCGTCGCACTCGGTCGCCAGCTCGTCGAGACCGGGCACGACGTGCGCGTGCTCGGCCCGGCGAGCCTGCGCGCTCGCTTCGACGCCGCCGCGCTGGCGTTCACCGGGCGTGATCCGCAGCGACAGTGGGAGCTGCGGGCGACTGCCGAAGACGTCGACGACGCCTGCTCGGACGCGAACCCGGATGTCGTCGTCGTCGACTACATGCTGCCAGCGGCATTGTGCGCGACGGAAGCGCGTGGCGTGACGACGGTGGCACTCGTCCACACGTTGTACGGCGCGCTGGTCGAGGACGGCACCGTGACGCCGATGTTGATGGCCGCGTCGGTGAACGCCGTCAACGCGCTGCGGCGGCAGCTCGACCTTCCGACCGTCGAGCGGCTCGGCGACCTCCTGCACGCCGTCCGCCGGGTCATCGTCACCACCTCGTCCGACGTCGACGTCATGCCCGACCCGTTGCCGCCGAACGTCACGTACGTGGGGCCGGTCTTCGAAGGCGCCGGGCGTGACGCCGGCTGGGCACCACCTCCAGGCGACGGACCGCTCGTCGTCGTCTCGCTCGGCACGACCGATATGGACGAGCTGCCCGTGTTGTCGACGATCCTCGCCGCGCTCGCGCCTGAGCCCGTGCGGGTCGTGGCGACGGTCGGCGAGCACGCCGACCCGTCGGCCATCGCCACGCCCGGCAACGCAATCGT
This sequence comes from Actinomycetota bacterium, assembly GCA_030858325.1. GTDB lineage: Bacteria > Actinomycetota > Acidimicrobiia > Acidimicrobiales > Ilumatobacteraceae > JALZMG01. The sequence goes on from JALZMG010000307.1 coordinate 2,125, forward strand.
CACCGGCTTCGTCCAACACGCCGCAGTGCTGCCCCACGCCGAACTCGTCATCACGCACGGCGGTATCGGCACAGCGCTCGCCGCGCTGGCCCACGGTGTGCCCGTGCTCACGCTGCCACTCGGACGGGATCAGCCCGTCAACGCCGCAGCCATCGCCGCCACCGGGGCGGGCAAGGTCCTCTCGCCGCACGCCTCGCCCGGCCAGATCGTCGTCGCCGTCCGCGAGTTGCTGCGTGACGGCGCGGCGCGCGCAGCGGCCCGCCGTATCGGTGCGACGATGGCCCCGCCCGGCGGCCGTCACCCGGCGACGGAACTCATCGCCGCCCTCATCGACGGGAGCGACTGATCACATCTGGCGGCGCATCCGAGGCGTTCGTGACCTGACGGGGCGCACGAATCACTCCGGTACACACGAAAACCTCGGATGCGGTCATGTGGACGCGGCGAGCTGGCGGCCGAGGGGCGTCGGGAAGCGCGGGGTGACGCGCACACCGTCGAACCACGCTGTCGCCTCCGCCGCTGCGGCGGCGATCCGGATGGTCGTCTCGTCGTCGAGCGGCTCGAGCAACGCCGTGACGACCTGGCCGTCGGCGCGCTGGCTCCACACGCCGACGGCACAGCCGCCGACCCAGATCGTCGGTCCGGCGTTGCCGTTGCGGTCGAACATCGGACCGGCGTGTGGACCGAGGTACCAGCCCCGCTCCTTCCATCCCATCATCGTCGAATCCAGCCCAGGCAGCAACGAGACCGGCGGACGCCCGTCGCGCAGGGCGGTCTCGGGCGGCGTCTGGTCGACGTCGTCCGCCAGGATCCACGCCGGCACCGGCGCGTCGCAGTCGCCGTCCACGGTCACCTCGACGGCGCCGACGGCGGCGAGCGCGGCCCGCACGTCGGCCTTCGCCCACCTCGTCCACCACGCCAGATCGGTCAACGTCCCCGGCCCGTACGCGCGCAGCCAGCGCCGGACCAGCTCGGCCCTCGCTGCTGCCGGCAGTAGCTCTGGCCGGGGCGCGATCCAGTCCTCCGCCCGCGCCCATCTGTACTGGCTGGACAGCCACGAACCGAGCGGGCGCCCACGCACGATGCGGCCCTCGGTGGCCAGCAGGAACAGCAGCCGCGTCGACGCGCCGATCGTCCCCTCGTACTTCTTGCCGACGGCCATGTCGAACCGCAACGCCAACTCGGGCACGAGCTTGGTCAGCTTGCTCGCCGGCTGCGGACCGTGCTCGCGGAGCACGTCCAGCGTCGCCAGGCTGACCCGGGCGATCCAGCGCTCGACGTCACCGACGCCGGCCCCCTCCAGCAATGCGACCAGCTTGCGGCGCTCACCGGGCACGAGCGCCCGCGTGCAGGAGGCGAGCATCACGTCGGCGAGCTCGAGCGGGACGACGAACATCGTGCGCCGCATGGCCAGCATGCGCACCACGCTGCGGCGGTCGTACAGGGCTGCTTCGGCATCGGCGACGGAGAAGCTGCGCAGGCGGGCACGCAACGACAGCATGACGGTCGCCGGGTCGGAGGAGTGCAGCCCAACCAGCGCGCCGGCCACCTGCTCGACACTCTCCGCCGGCGCGGCCAGATGGTGACGGGCGACGAGCCGCCGCCTGCGCTCCTCGATGTCGACGTGACGCACAGGCACCGACGCAGGATCGCAGAGCGGACGGCACGCTCCGACGTTCGGACGACGAGCGGATGACTACCTTGGCCTCGGTGACACCGGTCGATGGAGCGCAGGCGGCCGGTGCCACGACCCAGCCTGAGCGTCTCGCCGAAGCCGGGGAGGTGGTGCTCCCTGCCGGCGACGTGGACGCCACGGTCGCCTTCTTCGTCGAGCGGCTCGGGTTTCGGCTGCAGATGATCATGCCGGCCGACTCGCCGCGCGTGGCGGTGCTCGTCGGGCACGGCATGCGCGTTCGCCTCGACGTTGCGGCGCAGCCCGGGCCGGGCGCGCTGCGTCTGACGGTCGATGAGACCGAAGTCGCGCTGCCGAGCATCGTCGCGCCGAACGGAACGCACATCGAGTTCGTCGCCGCCGACGTACCGCTGATCGTGCCGCCGTTGGCGGCGCGGTTCGAGTTGACGACGGCGGCCCACGCCGCGTCAGGGATGGGCCGGGCGGGAATGCGCTACCGGGACCTCTTGCCGTCGCGGCTCGGCGGGCGTTTCATCGCCTCGCACATCGCCATCCCCGAAGGTGGCCCGGTCCCCGACTACGTGCACTCTCACCGCATCCGCTTCCAGATGATCTACTGCGCGGCCGGCTGGGTGCGCGTCGTCTACGAGGATCAGGGGCCCCCGTTCGTCATGCACGCCGGGGACTGCGTGCTGCAACCGCCGGGCCTCCGCCATCGCGTGCTGGAGAGCTCGCCAGGATTCGAAGCCGTCGAGATCGGTTGTCCGGCCGAGCACGAGACGTACCCCGATCACGACGTGCAGCTGCCGACTGCGGCGCGCCGTCCCGACCGCGACTTCGGCGGCCAGCGTTTCGTCCACCACGTCGCCGCCGGAGCGTCATGGGCGCCGTGGCGGGCCGTCGGCTTCGAGTGCCGCGACACCGGCATCGGCGACGCCACCAAGGGCCTCGCTGGCG